>JAUJMG010000032.1:0-12132 GCA_030446955.1 Thermomicrobiales bacterium | reverse complement strand
CCGGCAGCGTGGACAATGGCATCCGCGGCGGCAAAGTCCCACTCCCAGCCCATGTCGGGCCGTTCGGACGCGGGGAGGCCGAGATAGGCGTCAAAGCGGCGGTTGGGTAGCACCATGAGCCTGGGCGGAAATCCAACGAGAAGGGTTTCGGGGACCGCTGCACGGAGTCTGCTGCTTACCCGGGTTAGCGCTGGGAGGGTGGCCGGGGCGCCAAACCAGACGGAGGTGACGAGGCGGGGTGCTGCCCCCTTCGGGACCGGGGCAAGACGAACTTCCTGGCGGGCCTGGCCTTGCTGCAGCCAAGCCCCTTGGCCGACGACGCCCGCGCAGAGCAGCCCACTTGGCGGGTGGAAGGAGACGCCGAGGATGGGGCGACCAGCGACGACAAGCGCGATTAGGACATCGAACTCCCCGGTCCGGTCCACGAACTGATTGGTGCCGTCGAGAGGATCTACGATCCAGCAGCGGGAGGAGGCGAGGCGGGCGGTATCATCAATGCCCTCCTCGGTGAGGATCGGGTCATCGGGAAAGCGGGCTGCAAGCGCGGCGCGGATGATGCGGTCGGAGGCGAGGTCAGCGTCAGTGACGGGCGAGCCGTCGGTCTTGGTGTACGTCGTCGCGGCGGAGCGGTCATAGAGATCACGAATCGCAATACCCGCCGCGGTTGCGGCAGCGACGGCCGTTTCGAGTTCCATCACGTAGCTCTCGCCGGATGGTGATCCTGGCACGCTTGTCCTCCCAAAGCCTGGCCTTGCCTTTGCTTGTAGCATACCCGCGGCGCCGCCAGCCGGGCGCGCCTGGAGCATCTCAGAAGGCTCGCCCCTGGTTTTCGAGGAGGGCACTGTCACTGCGTCAGGCGATCGCTCGGAACGCGCGCTGCGCCCTCTCGACTGGCACGTTTGTTGGGGGAGTTCAGGGATGACCGGCCGAGCCCGGTGGGAGCCGAGAAGGGGTGTAATCAGTCGTTGGACTGGCACACAGGGTCAGAGTCGGATATTGTGCACGTATTCACGCGCCCAAATGGGTCCAGTGCTGTGTCAGTGCATGCCCGGGATGACGTCATGGGAGGGAAAGCCAAGGTGTCCACGCTAGGTCCGATTGTGAAGGCGAAGGGTCGCCGTGCGTCGTTCGCGGCGGGGCTCGTCCTCAGCGGGCTCGTGCTGGTCGGCTGTGGGGGTGACGAGGAGGCAGCGGAGCCGACAACGGCACCAGCCGCGACGCAGGCACCCGCGGCGCAGACCACGCCGACCAAGCCTGCCACCACCGCGACGGCACCGGCGGGGAGCGCGCAGGCCAGCCCAGTTGGCAGTCCGGCTGTCGGCCCGGCCGCAAGCCCGGTTGCCAGCCCGGCCGCAAGTCCTGAGGCTTCCCCGGCGGCGAGCATGGGTGGGACTTCCCAGGGTGCCTCTGCCGTACCAACGTCAGAGACAGTCCCGCCACCGCCTGGAGCGTAGGGCGTCCCCGACCTCGCGCCGGCGAGCACGGTCCTGCTGGAGCCCCCGCTACGAGGCGGGGGCTTTGGTGTGCGCGTGGCAGCACGAGATCGATCCCGTCCAACATCCGCGGCTCGCCAGTTGCGCCTTTTCGTGAGGTAAGCCTGCATACTGGGGAACACGAACCTTGATGGGGAGCTGGTTCTGGCTAAGCTAGGCAGGCTGGTCCCGTTCTCGCCAAGATTCCGACTCCTCCCCCGAACAGGCGGGGAAGAGACAACGCTCCAGCGAGGGAGCAGCTCGTAGGGAGCAGCGGCGGGAGCAGAGGAGCTGGATGCGGGTCACGATGCTCGCGGTCGGATCGCGGGGGGACGTGCAGCCGTACGTCGCGCTGGGGCTCGGGCTCCAGCGAGCCGGGCACGACGTGGTGGTGGCGACGCACGTCCCGTTTGAGGGGTTTGTGCGGGGACGAGGGCTCGGCTTCAGGCCGCTCTCCGGGGATCCCAAGGCGGGGGTCGAGAGCGAGATCGGACGCGCCTGGCTTGAATCGGGACGCAACCCTGCGGCATTCACCTACAACTTCGCCCGTCTGATGCGCGCCTATCTGGAGGAGAGCCTGCCGGACACCTGGCGGGCCTGCCAGGGCGCCGATCTTATCCTTTCTTCGGCGCTAGGGTTCGCCGGATTCCACGTCGCGGAGCGGTTGGGCGTGCCTTTCGCGGCGGCGTTGCTTCAACCCTTGACCCCAACGGGAGCGTTCCCCAGCATCGCTAGTCCGGTTAATCTCGGCGCGTCGCTGAACCGTCTCAGCCATCGGGCGGCTCGACAGATGCTTTGGCAGCCGGTGCGCTCAACGATCAACCGGTGGCGGCGGGAGAACCTCGGGCTACCCCCTGTTCCGCTCGGTGGCCCCTTCCGGCGTCTGGACGTGGAGCGTGTTCCCATCCTCTACGGCTACAGCCCCAGCGTTCTGCCGAAGCCGGCGGACTGGGGTGCGCACGTGGATGTCACCGGCTTCTGGTTCCTGGACCGATCGCCTGATTGGCACCCATCGCCGGAGTTGGTCGTGTTCCTGGAGTCCGGTCCCCCGCCAGTCTCAATCGGATTTGGGAGCATGGTGCCACGGGATCCAGCCGGGTTGGCCGAGGTAGCGGTGGCGGCCCTCCGCCGTGCCGGCCGACGTGGTGTCCTGATTAGTGGCTGGGGTGATCTCAAGCCGAGCGACCTACCCGACGATGTCTGCCTTGTCCCTGAGATTCCGCACGATTGGCTCTTCCCACGGATGGCGGCAACCGTCCACCACGGCGGAGCGGGCACAACCGCCGCCGGGCTGCGGGCCGGGGTGCCGGCGGTCGTGACACCGTTCTTCGCTGACCAGCCGTTTTGGGCTCGCCGCGTCAAAGAGCTCGGCGTCGGAACACCGTCGATTCCCCTGCGGAAGGTGACGACGGAGCGACTAGCGACTGCAATCCGGACGGCGACCAGCGACGACTTGATGCGCCTCCGGGCGGCTGCACTGGGTCAACGGGTTCGCGAAGAGAATGGCGTCACCCGGGCTGTCGCGGTCATCGAGCAGCTCGGAGGGGGGTAGGTGTGCGGGGCCAGCATTGAGGCCCTGGTCTGCGTGAGCGAGAGCAGAGTTCTGGGGGGAGTCAGGCCGGCGGGCTGGCGGTGAGTTTGACGCGAGGAGCAACTTCGTGAGCCAGGAGGCGAAAGGTTTCCTCATCGCCCGCGTCAAGGGATTGGACGACGAAGTACTGGATGCCGGCGTCGGCGAGGGCCTGGAAGTAGGGGATGACACGGTCCGGGGTGCCGGTGATGCGGGTGTCGCTCTTGTCGGGGGGGACGCCCTCCGGGTAGTAGCGGTTCAGCTTGGCCTGGGCGCCGGCGTCGTCCTCGGCGAGGATGAGCCAGGTCGTGAAGTGGGTGCGGAGGATGTCGTCGTAGGGGCGACCAACCGCTTTGCAGTGGCCGCGGAGAATGTTGAGCTTGTGGCGGACGTCGTCGGGGGAGCGAACGCCCCCCGTCGCTGAGCCCGCGCCGAAGTTGCAGGCGTCGGCGTGCTCGGCGACCTGCCGCAGCGTGACACGTTCCCCCGCTCCGGCGATCAGAAGTGGTGGGCCGGGGCGCTGCAGGGGCGGGGGCGCGATCCGCTCCCCCTCGGTCCGGAAGAACCGGCCGTTGAAGGTGAAGGGCTCGCGGCTCCACACGCCGCGGATGATCGTAACTGCTTCCTCGAGTGCCTCTTGGCGTTCCGGGACGGGGGGGAACTCCATCCCGAGGTGAGCAAACTCGTCAGGGTTCCAGCCGATGCCGAGCCCGAGGATCAGGCGGCCGTCGCTGAGACGGTCAACGTCGGCGGCGAGGCGGGCGGTCATCACGGGGTGACGGTAGAGGGCGCAATTGACGACGGAGCCGAGGCGGATTCGCGAGGTTTGGGTGGCAAGGACCGCAAGGTGAACCCAGCACTCCGGAGCATAGGCGGGGTGATCACCGACGAAGAAGGCATCGAAGCCGAGCTCTTCGGCGAGGCGGCCAGCCTGGAGTACCCGGGTGCCCGGGGCTGGATCGTCGGGCCGCGGGAAGACTTGGAGACCAAAGCCGACACGGCCTCGATTTGCTTCCACCCAGGTGAAGATCGGGAGCTGAGTCTCCACTAATCAGGTCCCTCTCACGCGTTCGCTGGTCCGACTCGGGGCGAGAATCAGTCGCCAGGATCGCGTAGAAAAAGCAGCATGTCGAGAGAGGCTTCCTCGGGTGGGAGATGGTGGGTAGCTGGTGAGAGTAGCCGTTCTCGTCGTGACCGCCGATCCCGTGATCCAGGCGGGTCAAGGCGCGGGGGGAGCGGGAGACGTGCTTCGCGACGACGTTCCGCCGGGGCCAGAGTGCGATTGCCTGTGAAGGCTTCAGTCTCACCGCTCAGGGCGGGGAGCGTGTGAACCACTCCGAGCACGGTGGATTTCAGCCGAGGATCACCCTGACTCGCGCGTGGCTTCGCGGGGATCGCTGCGGATCTCTCGGATGTAGGCGGCGAAGACATCGGGACCTTGGAGGTACGCCTTGACTAGCTGGTTTTCGCCAAAGTCGAAGCCGAATGCGAAGCGTTTGCCGTCCTTGCCATAGGCCTGGATCCACCACTCCGCCTCGGCGGCATGAGCGGCGATCTCCTCTTCCAACTCGACGCCGTTCTCCAAGGTCGTGCAACTCTCCTCAAAGGTGCAGGCCTCGCCGTTGAGGTAGCGGTCAACGTGCGTGGCTTCGTGAACGAGCAGCGCCGCAAGCACATCGGGTTCGTCTGCCCGAACATGACGGGTCGCAATCTTGATGTAGCTGCGGGACCAGCTCCCGAAGGACTTAACCATGTACGCGTAGCCGCTGTTGTACGGGATTTCCCCTGTGCGGATGCAGATTCCCGAGTCCACCAGTTGTCGGAAGAGGCGCTCCCCCTCACCGGTCCGGCGCATCAGATTGAAGGCGTCGACGATCGGACGTTGGTCTTGGGGAACGACATCGTCGCAGAAGGGCGTTCGGGCGGCTCCGGTGAGGCGCCCCAGGTTTGGCTCCTCGGCGAGCACTGCCATCGCCATTGCTCCCGCCGCCTGGATGGCACCCTGCCAGTAGGCCGCGGTGCGCTCGACCGGCGAGCGGAGCGAGTTAAGGTGGTCTTCGAGACTGTCGGGGTAAGGCTGGCCCAACGCCAGCACGGCCAGAGCAAGCGCGATACAGAAGCGGACGGCGAGTTTGGATGCCGGAGAGCGGCGGTTCGAACGCTCCATCTTGCCAGGGTCGGAGGCGCCGCTTGGCACGGGCGGGACTGGCACTGGCAGCGGCTCGGTGGGATCCGAGGTGCCGTCGCTGGTTCCTTCCTGAGGTGGGCCGGCAGTTGAACGATCGAACACCGTGGCTCCTCTCGCCCCCCCTACATGACCGCCTCATCATTCGGGGTCGGGTGCGTCAATGGTACCCGGCCGGGACAGTAGATGGTGGGTCGTGGAGTGTAGCTGGCTTCACCAGACATCACGGGAGAGCGAATGATGTTCTGGCCGGCCGCGGCCCTGGTAATGACGCGATTATCGGCGGCCTGGTCCGGATCATCACGTCCTTCCGACGAGGTCGAAGGGAACGGGGGCGGGTGATCAGGGCGGCGCGGCTTGGAGGGGGAGTAGGATGATGGCGTCCGGGGGGATTGACGTGCCGGGCAGGGTGACGGGAGGAGGATTTGGTGGAGGATGCACGGGAGGTGTTCGGGCTCGATCCTGGAGAATCCTTCGACCCGGAAGACCTGGATGAGGAGCCGTTTGATCTGGGCACGCCACACATCATGACAGTGACAGGGCCCATCGACCCTGGGGCGCTCGGCGTGACGCTCCACCACGAACATGTCCTGTGCAGCCCACAGGCGGTGGCCAGGGAGGATCCGGACGCGGTGCTGGACGATCGGCACGCCAGCCTCGCTGAGTTAGAGGACTTTTATTCGGCTGGGGGCCGCGCTCTCCTGGACGCCTCGACGGCCGACTACGGTCGAGACATTCGCGGTATGGCTTGGATCGCGGAGCGGGCACCTGTTCATCTGATTGTCGTTACGGGGCACCACAAGGCGCTGCACGCGACTCCCCACATCGAGGGCAAGGGAGTGGACGACGTGGCCGCGGTCAGCGTGCGGGAACTGACGGAGGGAATCGAGGGAACGGGGATCAAGGCAGGGGCGGTCAAGGCGGGCACGAGCCTCCACACAATCCTGGACATCGAGAAGACGGCGTTGCGGGCGGCGGCCCAGGCGCACCTGGAAACTGGAGCGCCAATCACAACCCATACCGAGCAGGGCACGATGGCTCTGGAGCAGATCGCGATCCTGAGGGAGGAGGGAGTCGATCCGTCGCGCGTGATCGTCGGACATCTGGATCGTCGGCTTGACGAGGCGTACCTGCGGCAGGTGCTGGAGACAGGCGCGTTCGCCTCGTTTGACCAGGTCTCCAAAGCCGCCTACGGACTGGACGAGCCGAAGGCCGCGATGTTGAAGTGTCTAGTCGATGCCGGCCATGCCAGCCAACTCCTGGTGTCTCAAGATCTGGCGCGGAAGTCGCTGCTGCGGGCCTATGGCGGCGCACCCGGATGGGTATACATCCTGGAGCGATTCTCGCTGCTGCTGATGGAGGCTGGACTGGACGCGATAACGGTGAGGCAGCTCCTCGTTGATAACCCAGCCCGCGCCCTCACGATCCGGAGGGCCGCGTGACTGACCAAAAACAGCGGCCACGCGCGCCGATCCAGGCTCTAATCTTTGACATGGACGGCACCTTGGTGGATAGCGAGCCATACGCGGAGAGGGCGTGGCAGCACTTCCTCCAGCTGCACGGCCAAACGCTGCGAGCGGATGTTCTCGGGCGGATGTTTGGGTTGCGGTTGCGTGAAGGCGCGGCGGTCGTCAAGGAGGCCTACGCCCTGAACCTGAGCGTCGACGAGATCGCTGAAGTGCAAGATGAGCTGCGCCTTGCCGCCTTGCGTGGGAACCTTCAGCCGCTCCCTGGGGCCGCGGCGCTCGTGGCCTTCGGCCGATCGGCAGGGCTGAGGTTGGCGCTGGCAACGTCCAGCCTCCGTCACCATGCCGACCTCACCCTGGCTGAGATCGAACTGGTCGGTGCGTTCGACGCGGAGGCGACGGGCGACGAGATGGCGCGCGGCAAGCCGGCACCGGACATCTTTCTCCTGGCGGCGGAGCGGCTGGGCGTGGAGCCGGCGGCCTGCGTGGTGTTTGAGGACGCTCCGGCGGGTGTAGCGGCTGCTGTGGCGGCAGGGATGCTGTGCGTCTGCGTTCCTCACGCCCGCACGCGCGATCTCGCGTTCCCCACGCCGCCGGATGTGATCTTGCCGGACCTCGGCGCGGCCATCCCCTGGCTTCAAGACCGGGGCGTCCACGTTGTGAAGGCTGCAACCGGATAAGCAACTGGCTCGGAGACGGCCTCACCCGGCTGCTTTCAACTCTATGAAAGCAACCGTCGGACCGGTCCCTGTGCAAGCATCCAGACCCAAAGGGGTGGGGCTGTACGTTCCGCCCGGTGACTCCTCCCGGGAGGCCAGTCGACAGCGCAGACGGGGAGGAGGCGGCGATAGCGAAGGAGTAAGATGGAAAGAGCGGTTGGAGGGGTGGGGCGGGGAGGCTGGGCGATGACGGTGAGGGTCTATTTAGGATCGGCGCGCCTGGCGGAGGGGCCGCCGCAACCAGGGGATCTGCCGGCGGAGCGGGTCTTCGTCCACGCATCGGAGGTGCCGGAGATCTGGGTTGAAACCGAGAGCCGCGTCGTGCCGGAGCGAGGACGGGCTGTTGCGTTTGCCCTCGCGCGGTCGATGGATCTCGGTTTTGAGCGGGTGACCGGGACCGTCGAGCGCAAGGTCGGTAAACGGCCGAAGCGGGTGGATGGATAGGAGACCACGTCTCTCAGTGTCGCTTCGACTCCTTTGCGCCGGCCGCATGAACGTCCGGTGTTCGGAGGATAAGGCGATCGGTTTGTCGGCCACCCGCCGAATAGGATGCGGGGCAAGGTGGACGCAAACCTCTCGACCGCCTCCGCAGTAGGCGGCGGATCTTCACCCTCTGCCGCGAAGTGAGAGCGATGCTGGGCTCCCCATGTCCTGGAGAACTCCTGCCATCGGTTATCGCCAGCACCCGCAACAGGGCGAAGGTGAGAGAACTGACGGCGCTGCTCGACGGCCTGGCCCGTCTCGCGGCGCTTCCACTCGACATATCCCAGCAGCACCAAGAAGAAGGCGACGAGATGGGGGAGACGATCGAGGCAATCGCCGCGGAGAAAGCGTCTGCCTGGTCGCTCCGGCTTCGGACACCAGGCAGCGAGCCTGTGGTGGTCGCCAGCGACGGCGGGCTGTTGGTGCCGGCGCTGGCGAAGCATTGGGATCCGACGAGGACGCGGCGGTTTGCCGGAGCCGGGGCAGACGCCCCGGCGCGAGCCGATGCATTGATCGCCCTTGCGGACCACCTAGAAGGCGATCAACGGCGGATCGGGTGGCGCGAGGCCGTGGCCTTTGCCAAAGGCGGCGAGGTGCTCGC
This sequence comes from Thermomicrobiales bacterium, assembly GCA_030446955.1. GTDB lineage: Bacteria > Chloroflexota > Chloroflexia > Thermomicrobiales > UBA6265 > LC2-1. The sequence continues at coordinate 3,636 of JAUJMG010000032.1, read as the reverse complement.
TTGCTTTGCCGCTGAGAGCGGGCCAGGCCTCCTTGCCCGGGATTACTCGGTATCGCTTTTAGACGCCGACGGGTTTTGGGTGCCCGCGCTCTGGATCTGCCCGGAGTTCGACGGACGGCGCTTGGCGGAACTGACGCCTGAGGAGCAGGCGACGCGGGATGACCATTGGCGCCGGCTTCGCGGAGAGGTGCTCCAGGCATTTGGAGGCGAGTTGAGCAGTTGACTCGAAGAGCGTGGTCATGACGATCGGGACGGAGCCGGCGGGGAAGTTGCGCGTCCGACCCCTCAGCGGCTGACACCAGTGCTTCCGACGTTCGTCGGACGGTTCTTCGCTTGACGGGATGTAAGGCTTTTCGCTAGCACCGGGTCGAGGGTCATGTTGAGGGTTTGATGCTCTCGCGCAATCGTCAAGGACGCCGGAGGCACGGGTCGGGCAGCACAGCGGGAAGGACCATGAGACGCTGCCTGGCCCGAACACGAGACGGTGTTGCCGCCTCCCGATCGGACGAGACCCGGTTTAGGCTTGCTTGCGCCGCGCGCGATGCCGAGGCCGAGGATCAGGGGCACTCCGGGGTGGTGGCCCTCCACGCCGGACGGCGGGATTGGATCGGAAGCGAGGCGACTGACCGGCGGGGGAAGCGCCGTTAGGCCTTCGGGTGTTTGCGACGGAAGCGAGCGTAGGTGCTACCAAGGACGGCGCCGTAGGCGATGTGGCGGATGATCGACTGCAGGAAGGCCGTCCAAGTCCAGTACCGGTCGATCTGGCCAGCCCGCACGCCGGGGTGGTAGTTCTCCAGGCGCGTCAGCGGGTAGAGGAGCGCGTTCTCGACGTTGGCGAAAACGACCCCGCGCCGCCACGGTGGTCCGTCGAGGCGATCGTGGGCGAGGAGCGCGTAGGCGAGCGCCAGATTAGTGGCGTTGAGTGTGTGGATGAGGAGGCCGGCAGTGCGAGCACGCTCGGGATCGCGGACGAAGGGCCGGCCCAGCAGCTTGAGGTCGTCGACCTTGTTGCCCGCCAGCCGGAGGTCTGCTTCCATCGCAATCAGATAGGCGACGCCGCCGGCGAGGCCGGCACCCATGGCGGCCGGCAGGTCGATGGTTTTGAACCGGTCAAGCACAGCCATTCTCCGTTCGGCGTCTCTAGCATGAACGACGGGGTGGAGGGCCGCAGGGGATGAGCCAGCAGCGGAGTTCCCCCGCTCAGCGTCGCCCAGGGTGGGACGAACCGAGGTGGACTATCGGTCGCAGGGCCGGCGTCGTCAAGACACGTGAAGGTCAAAGATTCCGGAAGCGGAAGACCTGCCCGTGAGACGCACTGCTCGACGCGCCCCAAGCGGTGCCAGCTGGCCATGCCGGGATGTCGGAGACCCGCTTGCACATCCCCTTTTGTTCTAGGACCAAGCTCCTCTCCTCAGATTTGCACTGCTGGCGGCGACCGACGTGGTAGGAATGGGGCTGGTGGCATAGGTTTGGCGGGGGCGTCGCCTGATGTTGCCGTCGTCTCCCGCCCGTCGCGTCAGCGCTGTGGCTCCTATGTAGGACGGACCAGTTGGAGACGGACTAGCATACGGGTTGCGGGACTGAGTCGATCGCCGATGCCCGCCTCTCCTGCAACAGGTCATTTGGAGGCGGTTAGGTTGCGTTACTGATCCGGGCTTCAGGCGGCGGTGGTGGTGCGGCGGGTCAGGGCGTCGTGGGGCTCGTTCTGGTGTCTCATCAGGCTAAGGATGGATAGCGACCGAATGGTGCGAGACGGACAGGTGATGTGGGCAGGATTCGGCCGGTCCCGTTCGGGTGACGGTCACCAGGTTGTTGACGGGGACGCAGAGACTCGCTTGCAGGCTGGTGGCGGGATGCGGGCGCACTTCGAGGAGGTAGTGCTGCTCGTCCTGGGTCTGTTGGCGATCGGGAGTTGGGTCATTCTCACGCGGTGGTATTCCCTGCTGGAGAACCGATCCAATACGCACTTCGCGTTCGAGAAGATTCCCGGTCATTTTGACTCGCCGATCATCCGGAACACGGCCCTGCTCTTTCTCCAAGTTTCGCTAATCTATTTTGTGGGCTATTTGCTTATCAACGCGACCCGGAGCATCACGGTCCCCATCAAGCTAGGGATTGCCTTGCTGGTGGTGGGCCCGGCCATCGCCAATATTTTGATCTATCCGGTCGGCGCGCTCGATGTCTTCAACTACATGATTGAGCTAAAGCTGGCGTTCCACTATGACCAGAACCCTTATCTGGTGACGTTCGAGGCCTTCCGGTCCGATCCCTTTGCGCTGCCCGCGTTCCTGGTGAACGTACCGCTCTTTTACGGTCCGGCATGGCTGCTGTTCTCGGCGCTGCCTGCGTTGGTGGTGGGCTTCGATGACTTCGTGCACCTTTTGATTGGTTTGAAGATTTTGAACCTCGGACTCTTGGCTTTGACCGCCGTGGCGATCTTCAAGTACCAGGAGAACGAGAGGCGGGGCTGGCTCGCTGCCTATACGTTGATGGCCAACCCGCTGGTGCTGTTCGAGGGCGTTGCGAACGGCCACAACGACGTCATCATGACGCTTTTCCTGGTGTTGGCGCTCCTGGCGCTGAAACGCCAGTCCGTGTTGGCTTGGCCGTTGCTGGCGCTGTCGGCACTGGTCAAATTCTTCACCGCGGCCCTGGTCCCGTTGTTTGCGGTGGTGATGTTGCTCGGAGGGTGGGGCAAACGCAAGTTGGCGGCGTCCGCGCTGCTGGCCCTGGTGGTTGTCGCGGCCTTGTCGGCCGCGTTCTGGGCAGACGGGAAGATGGTCACGGGACTCGTGAAGGGAACTGCGACATCGCAGGAGATGGATCACGTCTCTGTCTTATCACTTGCCCAGCAGTTTCGATGGCAGGTGCGGGTCGCTGATGGGGAGGAATCGTGGCGTTCGGCGCTGCTCAGCCCGCAGCGGCCGCTTGGTCCCTTAAGGACTGAAGACCGGGCACCGGTGCAGCGGATCTTCGCAGGTCTTTTCGCCGTCCTGGTCCTGGTAATCGCCTGGACCGTCAAGCGGGGTAGGGGGGTTGAGCCGGCCGTCGTTGATACGCTGATGCTCTTCTCGCTCCTCCTGACCAACCTTTATGCGTGGTACCTCATTCCCCTGTTCGCGGTTCTGGCGTTGAGGCAGCGCGTGCTGGGGATGTCCTACGTTTTCGTCGCGACTGCGCTCGGGCTGTTGTACTACCCGATGTATGTCTACGCCCATTTCACCTCTGGCTGGATGAAGTTTCACGTTCATCTCTTCTTGGCTCTGTTCCTCACCGTGCCGATGGTGACGTTCCTTGCCCTGGAGTTGGTTGCGTTTGCGTTCGCACAGCTGAGGAGGACGGGCCGCGACCACGAATCGAGCGTTGGAGCTGCAGCAGGCGACGAGGCCAATCGGGGGAGCGGACTTGGAGCCGCTGGACGGTCCGTCTCAGGGCTGGAGCGGCCGGCGCGTTCCTGATGCGGTCGCTGGTGAGCAGGGCGCCGGACCGGAGAGATGACGAGAAGGGGGGGGGGCGCTCGCCCCCCCCCCCTCAAGGTTGGGCCCCCAGCACTCGACGCCCGGCCAAGATATTGATAGCCTGGCCCCGGAGGGCGGGGGCGGGGTCGCCGCGGGCCACAGAGCACCGCCGGGGGGG
>JAUJMG010000258.1 GCA_030446955.1 Thermomicrobiales bacterium | reverse complement strand
CGCCGTAGTAGCGCTCGAAGACGAGGCGGCCGTGGCGGACGACGAGCAGGGCGGAGACATCCGGCAACTCGGCAGGCACGCGGCGGCCCGCTTCGTCGAGCAGGGCGCCGTCCATCCCTTGCTGCTCGGGGGTTGAGGTTCGCCAGCCATCGGTCGGCCAATCGGTCCGCTCCGATGCCGTGGAATCCGTATCGGTCTGGTCGGCGGTCGAGGCCGGCGCCCCCGATGCTGAAGGGACGAGGAGCAGGAATGCAAGCACGACACGAAGAGTGAAGGTCATGAAGGTTGGCCTCCTGTACTGATAGCTGAAAACTACTCCCCAGGGGAGCGAGCACCGTAGCGAGCCGAGCCAACGGCTGCGGCCGTGACGAGGGCGATAGCTCCGAGAGCACGAAGTCCAAGTGTTTCCCCAAGGGCAAGGAAGCCGACAAGCGCGGCGATGGCGGGGTCGGAACTGAGCAGGATGGCAAAGACCGAGGCAGGCATCCGTCGCAGGGCCTCCAACTCCAGAGAGTAGGGGACCACCGAGGCGAGCAAGGCGACGCCGAGGCCGGCGACGAGTAGGTTCGGCTGGAGCAGATCGCCGCCGCCGCCGGCGATCCCGACCGGGGCGAGCACGACCGCGGCCACCCCCATCGCCAAGGCCAAGCCGGTACCCCGCTCGAAGACCCGGCCGACACGAACGCCGAGAAGGATGTATCCAGCCCAGAAGCAGCCCGCGAGCAGCGCCAGTCCGACCCCGACTGGATCGAGCCCGCTGCCGCCCCACGGCGCGAGCGCGGCGACACCGGCCGCTGCCAGCAGGACCCAAAGCAGATCGAGCCGCCGCCGCGACCCGACGACCGCCACCCCCAATGGACCAACGAACTCCAGCGTCACGGCAGTACCGAGGGGGATCCGGTCTAGAGCGGCGAAGAACGCGAAGTTCATGCCTGCCAGCGCAAGCCCAAACAGGGTGGCCGCACCGTAGGCGAGTCGGTCGTGCCCTCGCAGGCGGGGCCGCCCCAGGGCCAGCAGCACGACCGACGCAAACCCAACGCGCAGGAAAACGGCGCCTCCAGGCCCAAGGGAAGCAAACAAACCTTTCGCGATGGCCGCCCCGAGTTGGTAGGAGCCGATCGCCAGCAGCACTAGGCCCGACGGCGGGATGGATCCGGCGGCATGTCGGAGGCCGGAGCGGACCGGGGGGCCCGGCGGTGAGCCGGCTGTCGCGTGCGTGGCGCGGTCGCTCAAGACGCTGATGCTGGGACTCCTCGCTGGCGACGAGCGGCACGCTAAAGGGGAACAGACGAGGGCTGCCTGTTGCCAGCCCTTCAGGAGCATACCGCGAACCAGGGAAGGACGGCCGCCTCGTGCCAGCGTGGGCTACCCCGCAGCCCGCAGTCGACGATGGGCCGCGATCAGGAGGAGCAGGATGGCACCGCCGAAGAGGTAGCCACCGAGGACATCGGACGGCCAGTGGGCGCCAACTGCGATTCGCTCATAACCGACGAGCAGGATCGCGAGCACGAAGACCGCAACCATCGGCCAGCGGACAGCGGGGCGAGACGTGTTGCCAGGCCGAGTGGCGAGGTAGAACATCGTTCCGTACGCGAGCAGCGCCGCCATGGTGGTCCGGCTGGGGAACCCGGCGCCGTCCGACGCGGCGGTGACGCGGATGAGATCCGGGGTCGGGCGGGGGCTGTCGGCCGCGGCCTTGAGCAGCAGGCCGAGAAACTGGGAAACGGCAGCGGCCAGGACAAGCGCGGCGTCTGCCCAGTGCCGGCGAGCGGCAGAGAAGAGGAGGACCATGCCGGCCAACCCGAGCAGGAACAAGGTCGAGCCGAGCAGATTACCGGCCCTCACGAGCGCATCGACGACGGGGTGATCGAGGGATTGGATACGGCGGGCAATGGAGAGATCAGCCGAGAGGACGCCGTTCCCAGCGGCAACGGCGCTGAGTGGGAGCGCCACCACCAGAAGCATGACGGAACCTACGAGCAGATTCCGAACCCCTTCGATCTGGCCCCGGGCGTCAGAGTGGCCCGGACCTGGGCATGAGGGGACGGCCTGCCGGGTCGAGGAAGCTTGCGAGAGGCTCCCAACTGGCGCAGCAGACTGATGAGTTCGGGTCCGGCGGTCGTTGTGCATCACGGTGGTGGATTCTACCTGGCCGATAAGCCTCGCGGCTCAGGTGAGCGTCAGCGATCTCCGGCACGATGACTATCGGCTTCGGCAGCCCTCGCCAGTGAAGGCTGCAACCGAACCATCCACGGGCTCAGCCGACGTGGATGGCCGGACGCCGGTCGGCGTCCGACTCGGCTTTCCGGAGGACCTCGTGCGTGACCGGAGCAATGTCGCCCTCGCCGAAGAGAACGTAGCGCGCCAGGTACTTCAAGGGGTTACCCTCGGTCCAGCCGAAGTAGGCGTGCGGCTGCTGCCCCGTGCGATCACGCAGCGCGAGCAGGATGGCGGCGATGGCGTTGGGGACGGAGGCGCTCTCCGCACGGAGGATGCAGTGGCCGCCGATCTGTTCCCCAGTGACGCGCAAGGTCGAGGCGAACTCTGAGGCGTCGCGGACGGTGACCTCAAGGAAGAGGACGTGCCCGCCGTGGGGGATGTGGTTGTCTTCCCGCTGCTCGCGCTCCTTCAAGAGGTACTCGCGGGAGTCGCGCTCGTCGGGGTGGTTGGCGATGATGCGAAGCGGTCCCGCCTGGGCGGCCTCATCAACCAAGCGTTGGGCAGTTTCGTCGAGGATGATCTCCTGGGCACGCAACTCGGTGGTGCGCCAGACGCGGGAGATGAGCGAAGTGATGACGATGGCGGCGATGAAGATGGACGCGATCACGAGACCCTCCGGCTGTTGGATCACGGTGATCGCAGTGGTATAGACGAAGATGACCGCGACGAGGCCAAACCCGAGGGTGGCGCGCGGCTGCCGGCGCCGGCGCGCGGAGAGGGTGACGGCGATCGTGGCGGAGGTAATCACCGCCAGCACTCCCGTGGCGTAGGCGCCCGCCTGCGCATTGACATCGGCCCTGAACAGCACGGTCACGATGAAGCAAATGAGCGTGAAGATCAGGACGAGGGGCCGGGTCGCTCTCGCCCAGTCGGGGGCCATGCCGTAGCGCGGGAGGTAGCGCGGCACGATATTGAGCAAACCGGCCATGGCGGAGGCACCGGCAAACCAGAGGATGAAGATCGTGCTGACGTCATAGACGGTCCCGAAGAGGTCACCCAGGTACTGGTGGGCCAAGAATGCAAGGGCGCGACCCGCCGCCTCGCCGCCCTCTTCGAACTCCTCGTGAGGGATCAGTACAGTCGTGACGAAGCTGCTGAAGATCAGCATAACGCTCATGATCAGCGCGGCGGCGGTCAGCAGCTTCTGCCCGTTGCGGATCCGCCCGGCCGGCCGTTCTGGGGTGTCCGATGCGTCACCCCTCACCAGGGGCATGACGACGACGCCGGTTTCGAAGCCTGATAGGCCGAGGGCGAGCTTGGGAAAGAGGAGCAGGGCGGCGCCAACCATCAGCAGAGGGTTGCCATGCTCCTCGAAGAGCGCATCCTGCCAGTTGGAGACCACGCTAGGATCCTGCGCGATCTGAACCAACCCGGTGACGACGACCACGATGTTGAGCCCGATGTAGGCGACAACCAGGACAACCGCGATGCCGATCGCCTCGTTGAACCCTTTAAGGAAGACCGCGCCGAGCAACCCAATCAGCACCAAGGTGATCGGGATCTCGTAGCCGTGAAGGAAGTCGGTATATGGGTTTTCCGTGACGTGGGCGGTGGCGTCGGCAGCGGAGAGGGTGATCGTGATTACAAAGCCGGTGGCCACGAAGCCGATCAGGCAGAGCACGAGAAACTTGCCCTGCCACCATTTGAGAAGGTGCTCGAGCATGGAGATCGAGCCGTCACCGTGCGGGCTCTCAACAGCGACCCGCTTGTACATCGGCAGGGCACCGAAGAGGGTGATGAGGACGAGGATCAGGGTGGCGATCGGCGAAAGCGCGCCCGCAGCGAGGGCCGCGATGCCCGGCTGGTAGCCGAGAGTGGAGAAGTAGTCGACCCCAGTCAGGCACATGACCTGCCACCACGGGTGCTGGTGGTGACCTTCCTGGGTGTGCGGCCCCTCCACCTTCCGGGTGTAACCCTCGAGCAGCCAGTCCTTCAACGGGCTGGCGGAAGCTGTTGCGCCGACGCTGGACGTGGACGTGGCCATGTGCCTCCAGACATCTTCGATAGACGCTGCTTGGTGCCTCGGACACCGCCCATGGATCGTGGAATAGCCGCAACCGCGGAAGAGGATACCAGGAGAGGAGCAGAGAGCGGCGGAGTTTGCGCCACCTTAGGGTCTGATAGAGGACGTGGGGACGAGATGGGCAATGCCTGGGCCGATCCAACATAGGCGGTGACGATACAGGGTGAGGGTGGGATCGAGCGAACAGGCGCGAGTCAGTCGTCGTCTGGGGAGGAGGCACGGCCATGGAGGCGTAGCCGCGTTATCCCTCGACGGATCAGGGGCGACCAGTCTCCCGGGCGTCCTGGGCGCGGCGGCCATGCTGGACGGCGACGCGGAGCAGGGTGCGGACATCGGCGGCAACATCCGGCGGGAGCATAGGGTCGGCTAGCAGCTCAACCAGATCGGCCAGAATGGGGTCGTCCCACGCCTCGGAGCGGAAGCCCGCAGCGGCGAGCAAACGCTCGCGGTCGATCACCGGCAGCGCGAGCGCGTCCGCGATCGCCAGGACGGTGTCGCGCTCCGGTCCTCTCGTGCCCGCCTCGAAGCGGGAAACGGAGCTGGGGTCGAGGCCGGCCCGCTCGGCCAACTTGGCCTGCGACCAGCGGCGGGCGGTCCTGAGTTCGGCAAGGAGGGGACCGAAGTCGTTCATGGCTCCCTCTTGCGCTGACCGGATGGCCGACGGCGCTCGATGAGACCGCGGGGCGATGAGCCAGCCGGTGGAGAAGCCCGTAGGTGAAAAGGCGGCCCGAAAATTCTAGTACGTCCAAGGGGTTCGTTGCGACGTTGTTATCGTGAATCGAGGGCCATCGCGTCTCGCGGCAGGCGCCCCGGGTCGCTCGAGCGCCCGGCCGTTAGGTCGTGCCCAAACCGACCGTGAACCGGGGTTGCCTGGGATATGAGTGCCGGGTCTTGGCGGGCGAGGCAAGGAGGATCGCAAACGGCCGCACGATGCGGGCGACCGCGGCCGCGGCTGTGTCTGTGCGGTTCGCCACGGTGGCGCCGTCCTCCACCTCGAACGGTCACCGATGAGCTGCAACTACGCTATGCTTGGGTCAACTCTCGCCAGGACGATGGTGAGGGTCTGCAGCAGGGAGGGTTACCCGTGCATCGCTTGGCCGTACTCCTGCTTTTTGTTGCCGTGCTCGTCGCCCCCCTCGGCCCCCGTTCCCAGGTCAACGCCGCCCCCAGTGACAAGATCCCCGCTGGTGCCCTGAAGGCCACGGTCGTTCGGGCGATCAACGGCAACACGATCGTGGTCGAACGCGCCGGCGAGCGGCAGACGGTCTACCTCCGCCTCGTCGATGCCCCCGCCAGCCGCCGTTCCTCGGTCGAGTGTTTCGGCAAGGAAGCGACCAACCGCCTCAGGGTGATGCTCCCGAAAGGCCGCACCATCTACCTCGAGCGAGACCCCTCCGACCCGGGCGGAGCGGGATCCCTGTTGCGCTACGTCTGGTTCAAGGGTATCAAGGGGGGCGTGTACCTCGCCAACGAGATCATGGTCCGAGAGGGCTACGCGATCCTGGACGACAACCAGGCGATCCTCGACGAAGCGGCAACTCAGGGGCGCGGACTCGACCGGCTCCGAACGGCCCAGGAGGCGGCTGCGGCGAAGCAGGCGGGGTGGTGGACAACGTGTCGGGGCACGGCGGTCGCCGTCGCTGCCGCCTTGGAGGCCGCTACCTTAAATACGGGCGCCGCGGCCACGGCCCTGGGCGCCACAGAGCCGGACACCGCCCAGGACGCCACCGGCTCGGATGCCGGCCTGGGTGCCACGGGCTCGGACGCCGCCGGGCCGGTTGTGCCGGTTCGGGTTGCTATCCCGGCGATCGGAGTGGACGCAGGGGTCGAGCAGGTAGGTATCGTGGACGGGGTGATGGGGACGCCGCAGGACCCGTGGGCCATTGGATGGTATCCGGACTACGGGGCGCCCGGCGGGGGCGGGAGCGTCGTCATGTCCGGCCACAAGGATTGGTGGAGCATCGGCC
>JAUJMG010000257.1 GCA_030446955.1 Thermomicrobiales bacterium | reverse complement strand
CGAATCCTGTCCATGCAGGAATCTTCGTTACGGGGTGCCCGGGAAGTGCCGTTACGGCGTGCCACTGACCGGCACATCAAGGGGCGCGCTTGGGACCGACGTTGGAGAGGCGCCTAGGGAGGGGCCTACGCAATCCGTGCGGCGACGAGATCGCGGGAAACGGCCACCTGCCTCTCCCAGGGCAGACGACCTCCCCAACGCCCTCGCTCTGCCGCCAGCAAACCATCCAGTTCCGGTAGGAGTCCGATCAAGGCCGCTGGGTGGAGCGTTGACGGTATCGCCGGGACTCCCGGACGCGTGGAGAGCCAACTCAGGAGAGGAGGCACGATCGCCGGGGGCGTTCCGTCGTGCATCTCAAGATCGTGACCTGCAAGGTCACTGAGGTATTCGGCATGCCGGTGCGCGTCAAGGACCAGACAGAGCCAGTCGTGCTCGCGCCCCAGCGAAGAACTGATTTCGGCGAGGAAGTACGCCATCCCGAACTCGAACGGCATGTTGAACCTCGCCAGGTTCTCATGCGATGGGTCGCCGTACGGTCGGCTAAGATCGTGCACCGAAAACGCACTTGCCTGGAGGGCTTCAAAGATTCGGCGCATGCGGGGACGAGATGTCGTGCCCGTCTCAAGAGCCCCTCGAGGCTCGAGGCCACAGGCCGCAACGGTCAGAACGATCGCGTCGTGCGATGCTTGGTAAGCGGGATCGAAAGGGCAGTTGATGAAGACGGCCGTCATGACTGGAGGCGGCTCAACTCCGAACGAACCGCCGCTAGCTCCACACTGTCGGCGGGCGTCACGAGTTCATACGCCTCTTCCGCAGCGTGGAGCAAGGCGACGGCTTCCTCAACCGCCCCCGCTCGCGCCCGTAGTTGTGCAAGCTTGAACGCAGCGCTCGCTGTTTGCGGGTGGAGGGGACCTAGCCCATCCCGCGAGCGTTCCAGAACAGACTCATATGCTGCCGACGCCTCACTCACATGACCGGATGCCGAGAGGGCGACTCCGAGGTTATACAATGCGCCGATGGTACGGGCATCAAGTGCCCCATACGAAGACTCGTAGAGCGCCGCGGCAGCCCGAAATAGCTTAGCAGCCTCAACAGGGTCACCGGCTCCGAGCGCAGCCAATCCAGCGGCGTACTGAATACGCGGATCAGCGCTCTCCGGTAGGCGCGGCACAGCCTCGGACGCGAGGTTGAAGTAGTTGGAGGCCAGCCCCTTGTCACCGAACTGCTGGGCCAGAACGGCACGCTGTAGAGCGGCATCCAGGCGTGCACTTGGCACCGCGTCGGAGGGGGCCCAGTTGCCGCGGACCAACTCCTCCCAAAGCGAGTTCAGAAGTCGCTGCTTCTCTTCGTCACTCGGGCCCGGCCCACGGCCAATGTGAACCAGCGCGTTGCGCCAGAGCGCGACCTGGTCCTGTCGGGAAGGAGGGGTCGCCGGTTGCGGTTGTCGTGAGGCCTGAAGCCATCTTTCGACGAACAGATCGACAGCGCCGGGCTCGCTTGCCCACCGTTCGATCTGGACCTCGTCATGCGCAAAGTACGACACAAAGTCTTGATGCCGGAGCGCCGAAGGGATGGCGCCGACAGCCGGAGCGAGTACTGAGACGCGAGCTTCGGCGCCGCCCCACACGCGTGTGAGGATGTGTCGGGTCTCGAACAAGAGCCAGCGGTTTTGCTCGTCACCTGGAGCGATCAGGATGACGAAGGCGTCAGCGTTACGAATCGCTTCGTCGACTGAGTTCTCCCATGAAGCGCCGACTGGGACGTCAGCGTGAACCGTCCATGGATGCACATCGTGACGCTCCAACGCCTCCCGGAGAGCTTTAGCGGGAGCAGTCATCGGGCCGACAGCGTAGGAAATGAACACGCTTGGGGAGCCGCGCCTACTGAGGTTCGTCACGCTGCTCGGGCCCCGAAGCAGACTCTTGACCGGAACGCTCTCCTCGCTAGTGCCGCCACCATGCGTGCAGTCTCTCAGGTTTTGCGATCCGCCTTTGAAGGCCAGCGCCATGCCTCGGTGCAAGGACCCGAGGCTCCTGGCCCGTAGCGCTGAGGACGGGATGCCATTCGTTCCTTCCCACGACAACGTCATGGGATAGGCGCGGGAACGAGTGCGCCGGCCGGCACGAAGACGTCCGTGGCTCGTACAAGGCCCGCTGCGCTCCGTGCCGTCGTCGTGCATGCGAAGCCCTGTGGCAAGGCGGGCGGCGATCGGGGTGGCCGTCGCCACGAAGGCTCCGGATCATTCGTCGCACAGGAAGGCGAGCCCGGCGTTATGTCGCGCTGCATCCGTGCCGTACCCGGGCCTTCGCCGGGGGCTCCGAGGGTGGGGATTGAACGTCTCGTAGAGCACAGCTCCCAATCCCGGGCTCCGTGCCTGCGCTTCGGGATTTCGTAATCGACGGATCTTCAAGTGTGTGTTTACAGCATGTTCTACGAAACCTCGTCTCAGCGGCCCATCACCCACTTACTGCTGCTAATTATGCGTGCTGAGTTCTCGCCAGCACTCAAGAATGACCTTTACGGAGTAAAGTGCCGTTCCGACCGCGACCATATGCGTCAGCACGTAGACGAGCAGCGTTGTCTCGACTGGTCCGCGGTTGGTGTAGACGACGCGAATAGAAAGGGGCAGCATCACTGCAACGATGACACTTGTGATGACTGCCGCGCCGACCGACGCCAAGAGGGCATACACTGTGCGGTTACGGTCGTAGAGGGCGGCGTTCTTGTCAAGCTGCGTGCGGGCAAACCCGATCAGGATAAGCGTCGCCACGCTAGTGGGTGAAGTGATGAGCTTCATCAGTTCCTCGGCTCGGACGATGCTGTCCGGCTTGGCCAGCTCAGCCTGCGAGCTGATCAGGATCGAAACTGCGGTCGATGACCAGGACATACTTCCCGTCGCCCTCCGCCGTGGTAGTGAACCTTACCTGACGCATCTCGAGTTGCTCCCGAGCGAGATCGAGGTCGGCACCTGACGCGAACTCCCAGATCTGGCCGTTTTTGGGGTCACCCTTGTTGCCGACAGATCCTCCCCGGGTCGCTCGATCGAAAACGCTTCTTAGGGCTACGTCATTAGCTCGATCTGAAATTGCCAAGACATTACGCAGTGTTGTTCGGGCAGCGGATTCCGTTATGCGGAGGAGTGCAGTCAGCTCTCGCACGCTAGGGAGGCGTCCAAACCGGTAGGCGATTAGCTCCACCTGCTGTACACGGACTGCCGAGAGGTTCGACGGTCCAACCGTCTGGGACCTGACGTTCACCAACGCCTGGTCGAGGACCGCGGCGAGAAACTTGCTGGCCATGTCCGTTGCTAGCTCTTCTTGCAGTCCAAGTCGCCGCTGCAGTAATCCAGCAATTTCGGTCTGGGCATCGGCGAAAGCCGGCATCCTGTACCTCCGAGGCGAACGGTATCGTGGCCTCCTGAGGCGAACGTTACCGCGATGCAACGATGCCGGCTCGTCCGGCGAGGCTACCCGACGGTTGTAGAAGTCGGCGACGGTCGGCGCGACCCTGCCGGGCCTGCCGGTGACCACCGCATCACACGCCTCCAATCAAGATCCTGGACCGAGATCCGAAAAAGCACCGGTCAAGGGTTGCCTGGCCTGAGTGACCCGTTGGTGCTCTCAAATGGATCGACCACAAGATGAGAGGCCCGGCGGGCCACAGACGGCATGCTTCGACCTGCAGGCGTACTCGGACGGCATCGCTCGGCCATAGGTCCCTCAGAGCCTGCGCAACCCTCCGGCAGCCAAGCAAGCGCACGTTGGGTTCTCCTCGCGCTCTCGACAGCGGTTTCGGCTAGGCGCGCCACCGCGAGCGCAAGGGTGCAACACGCGCTCAGGAGCACAGACAGCAGCATTACGCCGACCGCCACCCACGCCACCGCTCGAAGAACCGCTGGGACCGATGGGAGGCCGGCAAGCGCCGGAGCGCGGGCCATTGATCGGATGGCCGCATGTTCCCAGCGTCGACCCTGTGCCATGTGGCCAGTGTCAGCCCACCGCCAGCAGGAGAAAAGTGCACGCGATCATCTTGACATGGGAGAAACCGTTCCCCTGCGGCGACTACGTAAGCAGCTGATGGACATTCTCAAGTCAGGCGATGTCCAGGAGATGAACCGCATCCTCGGTGGCGTCGACGTCGCCACGATCGCCGAGGCGTTCGCAGATTTGCTCGACGGAATAGTGAATCCTGCACCGGTGGTCGGTCGCTTCGTGAGTGCGTGTTGGGCCGACCGGCGTCAGAACGCCGACCGCCGGCGGCATCGCGGACTGATGATCCCAGGGGCCATAAGAGATGTACCAGGTGCGCCTGGTGACCGGCGTCGGTACCTTCGGCAGTCGTTTGACACGGTGGCCCCGGCGGAGGTCGGCCTTCTCCTGATTCTGGCGGCCGCTCGCGCTGATCCGGCGGCCAGAGCACATGCCTCAGAAAGACTCGTCCAAGCAATGGTCGTCCTCGGACAGGATCAAGATGCCACATCGGCGCAAGTGGCCGAGCAAGCTCTACGAGCCCTCCGTGTCTTGACACCCCTCGACAGACTCCAGGCGGCGCGCCACTTGGAAGGCGCGCTCGAAGTGGAAATCAATCGCGCTGTTGCCGACGCTCGTACCAGTGGTGTGACTTGGCGTGAGATCGGTGAGGCGCTCTCCATACCGGCCGGCACCGCTAGAAGGAGGTTTGCTAAATAGCCAGGAGGGTGTCCTCCTCCGCACGTCGACAGGAGGTCACGGCTCACTCCCCTCGGCCGTGGCGATGCTCCGGTCGCCGCTACCCGGCGGCTGAGTGTTACGGCGCGTGCGCGTTGCAGCCGACGAGCAGGCGGAGCAGCAGACCCCTTCGGCTCGCCTCGTCGGCGCGCCAGCCGCATCGGAGCGGTGAACGGCAGTCGAGAAAGTCTCTTACTCGGTGGGGGTCGCGATTCCGGTAGCCGCTTCGTTCTGTTGTGCATTTTCTGGCTTGCGAACCTTGCCGTGTCGACGGAATAGCACGCCTGTCATTCACCGCACCCGTCGATACCATTCTCCACGTGGCCGTCGACTGACGGCCGCGCTAGGGAGGTGGGCAGGTGGCGAAGACTCCGCCGAAGACCGGCAAGCCGTGGACTGAGGCAGATGTCCAGCAGCTCAAGCAGGAGATTAATCAGAACACCCCGATCAGGGTGATGGCTCCTCACTTGCACCGAGCGTCCGGCACCCTGCAGAAGAAGGCCAACGACCTCGGCCTATTCCACCAAGCCGACGAATCGGCGGCCCTACGGCACGAAGAAGAAGTAAGCGAAGGTCTGGCGTACGGAGGTCCTGATGGCTGGTAGGACGAGCTTCCCAGACTCGACGTTCGAGCACGCCTTCGGGATTGCCCGCACCTCGGCGGACGACTGGTTCGACCCGAAGCTCCATACGGATACCGACCTCTTTGTCGACCCGTTCCTCATGTTCGACGAGACGGCCAAGCCCTGGAACGAGGTTCACGACCGGCTCATCGACTTCTTCAACACAGCCATGGAGCACGTCGCCGCGTCCAAGGGCCGAGAGACGTCTGTCCGTTGGCAGCGAGCAGCCGCCATGCTGAGCTTCCCAGAGCCTCCCGAGTTCTGCCTCGGTTACGGCGTCAAGACGATCTTCGGCTCTGGCTCCGCTGAGGGACTTGGCCGGGACATGCTCAAGGCCGCGAGTGATGCCATCCGGGCTGGGCTGACGAACATCGATGACTTCGGTGAGCTCATGCTGTTCGGCGAAGGCTTTGGTGCGGACCGGATCAGCGACATGGTCTGTAACGTCGTCAAGGACGACCTCGTGCGCTACACGCGGGAGGTAGCGCAGCGGCATGGAGTGCCCTTGGAGAGCTTCCGTCTTGACCACCAGGGCTTCGACTTCCCCCGCGACCGGTGGGTCAGGCGGATTGTCGATCTACCGCTGAATACGTGTTGGGATCGTCGCACGCCCGTCCTGCTCGTGCCGGACCGCTTCCTGGATGAGTTGCCGAAGATGGAGGACGGCGCCTTCTGGGACTGGGTGTACAGCAACCAGAACGAGCAGCTTCGGAAGGACCTCGGCTACGACCTCACCCGCAACATGAAGCGCAAGCAGATCCTTGAGCTGGCGAAGCGCCGGCCGACACTGCGCTGGAAGTACGGCAAGCAATACGCCGCTGCCGCTAGGGCCAACCCGCCAAAGCCGTACGACTTCAACGCTGATCCGGCCTTCAAGGTCACGCCGCTGAAG
>JAUJMG010000256.1 GCA_030446955.1 Thermomicrobiales bacterium | reverse complement strand
CCGCGCCTAGTACCGTTCATCCGGCGGGTTGCCTGACCGCGCTCGCCGGGTCCACGTTCGTCGCTGATGCTCACAGGACCGGAAGACAACGTGGCGATGGCAACTGATGGGACGGAATGAATGGAAGAGGCCGAATCAACAGCCCGCCCGGAGCCACGACCGCTTGAGAGCGACATTTACGTCGCGGCGGCCCTTCTGTGCGACAACGTCCTCATCGAGAAGGACGACACGGTCAGCATCATTAGGGTGGTCGACCGCTTGGCGCTGACTGTGACTGAGCCTGATGCACCGGAAGTGCTCCCTGCGGGGTTTGTTCCACTCACTGGCTTCGTAACACTCCGCTCGGAACGTGCCGGCATGGAAGGGGTGCTCCGGTTGGACCAGGTCGCCCCAGACGGCCACCGATCAGCCGGGCCCGATGAGCCGTTTGTGACCAGCGGTGACCATCCGGGGGTCAACGTGATCTTGGACCTAATGCTGCGGCTTCGTGGAGAGGGCCGCTATTGGCTCGATGTGGTGGTCAACGAACGAGTGATGTCCCGGATGCCCCTGCGGATCGTCTACCAGCGGCTACCGCCTGCCGTGCCGGATGGGGACCCCACCGAATGACATGCATGGGAAGATCCGATTGCAGACGGCGACCAGCGGGGGATGCGGGCTGGGGAGCTGTACTCCGCCGGTCAATGACCTGAGCTGTGGAACCCGATGTCCGCGGCCCCCGGGAGTCAGCAAGCCCGATGGGTCCGTTTGTCGCGCCGAGCCGCGCGGCAAGTGGCTGTAGAGCCGCCCGGATCTGATCCTCTCTGATATATCCACTCGACAGCTCAGCCAGCCGGTTTTCGATTTCGCCAATCGCTTCAGTCGCTTCGTCGTCACCTTCCACATCAATAAGGAAGTAGGAGTTGACGAACCACGAGCGGAACTCGTCGATCGACATCGTCCCGGTGACAAAGCCGGCGAGGTGCTCACGGATGCCAAAGTCGGCGACGATCATGGCGTTCCCTCGGCAGAAAGTGCGGCCAGAAGAGCTTCGGGTGCGATTCAACGACGGCCGTTACTTGGAACGGGCAGTAGCTGGCGAGTTCAGTCCTGGCGAGTTTACCTGCTGCCTTAAGGACGAGAAGAGGCCTGAGAGCACTGAAGAGCCTACCGGCTCCCGTAGTCTCACTATCGCATACCTGAACCTAGCTGGTGAAGCAACGTTTCTGGTCCATCTGTATCTCAGGGCAGATGGCGAGATCGGAGGTAAGAAACGTCCCGATCCCAAATGGCTCGTCGAGGAAGGTGTCGTGTACTGGGCGCCCTAAAACCTGGCCCCGTTCCTCCTCGCCATGGCTCGCGATGAGCCCGTGCCGGTCACGGGGCACGAAATCGCGCCCCGATTGCATAGGGTTTCGCGCCGTGCATAGGGTTGCGGTGATGACGGCCTCGGGCAGCACGCTCGGGGCCATCGCTTGGCCCGCCGAGAGCCTATGATGCCGACAGATGGCTAAGAGAAACGGGGGGTAGCGATGTCTTTCTCCAACGCACGTGATGATCTAAGCGAGAATATGCGCAAGGCTCTAGATGAGATGGACGAGTGGTGGGAGGCCTCTCATGGACGAGGCGCTCCAACTGGGTACTGCACGTGGTGTGATGCAGAAGAGGCTGGCCTCCACCTCGAACATATTATTCCCCTCGATTGGGACGGATTGAACGACACAAAGAATCTCCAGTGGCTTTGTCCGGACTGCCACCGAGTGAAAACATCCTGGGAGCGACAGCAGCCGCGCCCGCTCGGGCGCAACGAGCATCTCGCCGACATCCTGCACAAGGCCCGAGACGGAGATGTCCAGATTTATGGGGAATGGGTCAAAATGTGCACGGAACGAGCCTGGCGCGCGCGTCTCCGGCATCGCCGGATAAAACGCGGCCTAGAACCCCGGCCTGACTGAGCGATTAACGGCCCTGGGCTTCGGCTCGGGGCCGTTCGTTTGTCCGTGGCATCATGTGCCCAAGCCCCGCGCGAGATGGCTCCGGCCTCGTTGGGAAGCGTTGCCGGGGGGAACTCGCAGGTCGTGGTGAGCAGTGCCCGGTGATGTGTCCCGGTGACGCTTCGTGGTTCGGGTGCCAGGGGCCGCGACCGCAGCGGGGTGGTGAGCGCCGTCCTGCGGGACGGCGTTTCGCGTGTGCGATGATCCCAGCCATGAGTAACCAGATAGCACCGGACACATCCGGTTCCCAGCGGGCAGATGCGGACAGCGGACTGCCGCGGCTGCCGCACCTTCCGGCTCTGTCCGCGCGCGCCGCAGCCGGCGAACTCGGTGTCAACGAGCGCACCGTCCGGCGCTGGATCGACCAAGGACAGATCGCCGCGGTGAAGGTGCGTGGCTCCTACCGGATTGCTGTCGAGGAGATTGAGCGCGCCCGCATTGCAGTTCTCGGTGAAGGCCTCGGTGACGTGATCGAGGCCCCGACGCGGGCAAGAACGGATACACCGGACAGACCGGGCATGTCCGGGCAAGCCCGGTCCGCCGCGCCCACCGCGGCTGCCGCAGATGCCGCAGATGCCGCAGATGCCGCATCGGGCAGCATGACAGTTTCGCCGGCTGCCCGGTCCCAGCTGGAGGCGATCCGCGACGAGTGGCTCCGTCCGATCATGGAGCGCAACGAGGAGCTAGCGCGGGAGAATGGGCGGCTCCAGGAGCGGGTCGTCGGCGTGGAGCGGGAACGCGATCACTTGCGGGCGGAGGTGGAGCGGCTCAGGGCCGCACAGGATGCCGCTCTCGCTGCACCAGAGCCCCAGCACGGGGCGCAGCCGGTGGAGACGGCTCCTGCTCCCTCATCATCGTGGTGGGCGTCCTGGTGGTGCCGTCTGACCGGGGGGGATGGGTGAAGTGGGAGAACGTTGCGGATGTCCGCGCGGTCCTGGAGCGGCACGGCCTCGACCCAGAGGCTGACGTGGCGGCGCTGACGGCGGCGATTGAGGCACGCGGCTGGACTGTGGCGGTGGAGAAGCAGTACCTCGGGGAGCGGGGGCGCCGGTTCCGCACGCTGGCCAGCCGGCCAGCACCTGATATCCACCCAACGCTCGGGATCATGCTCCACCTCTCGGCCGTGGCCTTGACGAGCCAGACGGCGCTCGCCCACGCGCTGGCGCGACGGGCCTGACGCGGGGGCGACGACGGTGAGTCTGGGTCCAGATCCCGACCACCTGACCCACACGGGACTCGTCTGGCTATGGAAGGATATAACCATCTTGGTATACTTTGGCGTGGGTCATGTCGATTAACAAGGGACAGGCTGGAGGGGGCGTACAGGGGAGGCAAAAGCAGCCTGCGTATCCGGCAGGTCGTCCACCGTTGCGCAAGACGGTGTACTTCGACCGCTCGCTAAAGGCCCTTGGCTTTCCCGACCAACAATTTCTGTTAGCGAGACTGCAGCGATTTCAGCAGGAGTGGCTAGACCCCAACGTTAGCATTGCGGACCTGAATCGAACCTGGGAACTCAAGCCGGTATCTAGTGACGCGGCGTGCAAACAGCTTGCTGTTCGGCAAGTCCGGCCAGGCAAGGATCTTCGAGTGCTCTTCACGATTGTCTCGCAGGCAGGATTCGCCTCATATCTCGAGGCGAACAACAAGACGGGGAAGGATGCGCAGAACAATGACATTTCGCGGGCATGCAGGCGAGCCGGAGCCATCCGCGTCGAACTTGCCCGACGAGGAGGTGACTGACGAACTGTGGTGGGACACTGGCACGCTTGCCGATTCAGTTGCTGAGGTGCTTGAGGAAAGCGAAGCGTCCGGGCTCGCGTATCTCCGCGAGAGTTGGCTGGCCGCCACCATGGGACTGCTCCGAGACTGCCGTCGGCGGGCCGGGCTCACACAGGCAGAAGTGGCCGATCGTCTGGGCACCCAACAGCCGTCAATCGCGCGCCTGGAACGGGCCGGCGACACGACGCTCGGCCGCTTTTGGGATTATCTCTCCGCTTGTGGGCAGGCGCCGCTCGAGATCGAGGCTGTGTCGGTGTCGGCGCTCCGCCAGTACGCCCTGGCGGACGCCGACGCTCCGCGCGGGGCAAGTGAAGTGCAACGATGGCTCCACGCCCACGAGGAGGAGCCAGCCATCCTTCCTGGCACCGGTCAAACGGCCTCCTACCAGTGGCTCGCCATCTCGCCGGAGCTTCTAAAGGAAGCCGCGTTATCGATGCAACGGGTTCGCTCGTATTACGGGCAAGCTCTGTCGTTGTTCGAGGCACAGGCTCCCTCGCACCGAGAGTTCGGTAGGTTGTTAGCCAACATCACCGCCACCCCGACGGCCGGGCCCCGAAGTACGGTATCCCAGGGGGCCGCGAGCATGGAACTGTTCGGGACTTCAGCGACGGACCGTAGACACGCTACGGACGTCCCCTCCGCATCCAAGAGCCAGAGCATTCCGGCGGTTACCGGTAGTCGAGCGGCAAACGAACACGTGGCAGCCTGAGATGAATGACCTCCAAGACGTCAACATCCTCAGTTCGCGAAGGTCCTACGAGTTTCGCGTTGATGACATCCGACTTTCGCTCCTGAGCAACCATGGCGTCATTCAACTCATCAAGCAGGCCTTTGGATTTGAGGTGGCCGGGGCGGGAAGCCCCATGGAGACCTTCGGCGTGGTGGTCCAAACTCTTCCGCCGGGCCTTGTCTTCGACTACGGTGCCTCTCCTGTGGGCGAGGGACAGGCCGTTGCTGTCCGATTCCTCCACATCGAACAGCGTCGAATCGTCGTCGATGTGGCTGGTCCATCAAGCGCCATAGATCCAACGTATCAGAGGCTCCGCCAACTCGTGGAAGGGATCACCACGCTCGACAATATTCCGGCGATAGGAGAGCCCATCCAGACGAAAGATGTTTCCGAGATTACGGTCAGGGTTCCCTTCCAAATCGATGCCATCGTGCCCGCGACCCTGCGAAGCACCGTCGCCGAGGCACTCGGCACATCGGAGGATGCGAGTCTAATCCTTGCGCCAACCTTGCTCATCCAGGCTCAGCCTCCCGATGTGGAGTACCCGGGGTCTTTGTCCCGTGGCTACCGAATGCTTCAGCTAGAACTCCGGGCCGGTTCACCACCCCGAGACCGTGTTCTTTTCAGTGCCGCACCCCTCAATTCGGACGATCATCTCGCTCTGTTGGAGAAGATCATCCCGGCACTATCAAAACAGGTCGATTAGACAAGGTTGCGGAGTCGCCCAAATACGCCCTGCTGATCTGGAAGTCCACCCGGACGGTTCCTTCCTGGATGACGACCGTCCGGCCGCCACTCCGAGTGGGTGCGGGTGCAGACGGCGCTCACGGAGTAGCCGGCGAGAAATAACGAACGCCGACGAGGTGGGCGCTTGCGCGCTTCCCCCATCGGCGTCCGCCTGCCGACCACCGCAGCGAGCTTTCGCTCATGGCGGCAGGAGCAGCAGAGTGTGATCGTACACTGCGGTGCCTGATTGTCAATCCACTGCCGCTGGAAGCACGGAGGGCCGGGTCCAGGAGGCTGCCGGCTAGGCGCCGGCGGCAATCCCGGGCGTGGGTGGGACCGCCTGGGACGCGATCACCCCGAGCTGCAGCAGCAACCCCAGGTCGTCCTGGAGCCCCCAGTGCTCGACGACCTTGCCGTCCGCAAACCGGTAGAGGTGGTACCCCACGAACTCCACCGCCTTCCCGGTGGCCGGGACGTTGCCGAGCGGTCCCAGCTGCGTGCCGCGCCAGGTCACCCGCAGGGCCACCCGATCTTCCTCGGCAACCAGGTCCTCCACCGTGACCTCCACGTCCGGCAGGGTGGCACGGAAGGCGATGACGAACCCCGCGAAGGCCTCAGGACCGCGCGGGGCACCGGGGCCGGCCTGATGGTCGAGGTAGTCATCGGCGAGCGCCTCGGCAATGATGGCAAGGTCCCCCTCGTTGAACGCCTCGTCGATGATGCGGCGGATCAGGTCCTTGTTGGCCTCGGGCGACGCCTCGGCCCGGGCAGCCGCGACGGGTGCCCCACGGCCTCGCAGCAGCCCCACGGCGGCGAGGGGAAGGGCGCGGGTGAGGAGAGCTCGGCGGCGCATGGGTTCCTCCTTGACCGGCAACGGCCAGACCCGCCGTCGTGGCCATCTGTCCCACGCCCAGCGGCGGATGCCATTCTACGGCTGTCCGATTGTTTGCGGATAAGTGAGGTTGTCCGCAACGAAGCCGAAACTTGAGGTAGCGCTAGTCGAGGGTTGGGGGAGCCTTGGTTGAAGACCCA
>JAUJMG010000255.1 GCA_030446955.1 Thermomicrobiales bacterium | reverse complement strand
CCGCCCATCATGCCGCCGAGCATGTCGCCGAGGCCACCGCCACCCCCGCCGCCACCGCCGCCGAAGAGGCTAGCGAGACCGTTGGGCTCTTCGCGCTGGTAGCGCGACGTCAGGCTGGCGAGCTGGCGCGGGTCGTCAAACTGCATGTCTTGACCCATGCCACCGCTCATCCGCTGCTGCAGCATCTGGCCGAACTGCATCCTCTGCTGAGGATTCATCCGGCTGAACGCCTGCTGGGCGGCCATCTCGTACTCCTCCGGAGAGAGATGCTGTGCGGCGCGCTGGTAGTGATCCATTGCCTCCTGGCCGGAGAACCCGGTGGTGGGATCACCGCCTTCCTCGTACCGGCTGACGAAGTCATGGGCATTGGAGCGGTGCTGGTCGCTGTCGCCGCCGAATAAGCCCTTCATGATCGAGTCCATGATCTGATCCCTCCTCTTGTACTTCGACCCGAACCAAAGGCGCACGAGTCGTCGACATCATTGCAAGAGGCAGGAACCGTGCCAGGCGCTTATCGAAAACGTAGCGAAGGTTATCGAGTCCTATCACGCTAGAGGGATGTCGCGGTGCGATTTTCACCCAGCCCGAGCGGCGCTTCCCGACGTCCCATGAACGAACTCGACGAGCCGCGTGAGGGTGTCGGCGGGGGTCTGGGGCAGGATGCCGTGACCCAGGTTGAAGATATGGCCGCGACGCCCACCGGCACGACGAAGGACATCCTTCGCGCCCGTCTCGACTGCCTCCCATGGAGCCAGCACCAGGGACGAATCGAGGTTGCCCTGAATGCCCTGGCCCGGACCAATCCGCGCCCAGGCCTCGTCCAGGGGCAACCGCCAATCCACGCTGACGAGGTCGCTGCCCGCCGAGGCGATCTGCTCGAGAAGGGCAACGGTTCCGGTGCTGAAGTGAATGGTCGGGGCCGCGTCTCGGAGGGCGGCGAAGATGCGCCGGCTATAGGGAAGCACGTATGCCTCATAAGCCGGCGGACCAAGCAGTCCCAGCCATGAATCGAAAAGCTGAACGGCTTCGGCCCCCGCCGCAACCTGCGCTCGGAGATACCGAATGACGACCTCCGTCAGTGTCTCCATCAACTGATGCCACACGTCGGGTGCCCCGTACATTAGGGCCTTAGTTTGAGGATACTCCCGCGAGGAGCGCCCTTCGACGAGGTAACACGCAAGCGTGAAGGGGGCTCCAGAGAAACCGAGGAGCGCCGCTCGCTCGCCCAACTCCCGTCGGAGCAGCCGTAGGGCGTCCAAGACGTAGGGTGTCGCCTCCTCCGCAGCGATCACGCGGAGGGCCGCCACGTCCGCCGCCGTCCGGATCGGGTGATCGATGACGGGCCCTACATTCGGCTCAATTCGGAACGGGACACCCATCCCCTCCAGCGGCAGCATGATGTCGGCAAAAAGCACCGCCCCATCCACACCGAAGCGGGTCACGGGCATCAGCGTCGCCTCGGCGGCCAACTCAGGTGTTTTGGCAACCGTGAGGAAGTCGTACTTAGCGCGTAGCGCTCGGTACTCGGGAAGGCACCGACCTGCCTGGCGCATGAACCAGACGGGAGTCACGTCCGTGGGTTGGCGCCGGGCAGCCGCGAGGAAGCGGACGCGCCCCGTCATCGGCGCCGTCACCTCGCCGCCATCAATCGCCTGCCCGACGGGTTGCTGGTCTAGGCTGGTCGTCATCCTGCTCCCGTCTCTCGGCGGCAACGGGCCACGCGCCACCTTGCCGGCGCCCTCAGCTCGCCACCACCAGCCGCATGCTGGTTCAAGGATCGTCGCGCCAGGAAGGTGGGAGGCTGGCAGCCTCCCACCCGCTAATCACACCGCACAGGGTACCTACACCGCAGCGGTTTCCTTCCGCAGGGCCAGTGCTTCCAGCATCTCCTCCGCTGAGGTCGCAATGCAAGTGAAGATTGGCACGTCCGTCAGCGTGTAGGCGCTGGACATCGAGGGGCGCAGCTCCTGTACCAGATCGAGGAAGTCCCCGGGCTCGTCCGTCTCAAACGCGAGCACAAACTCCTGATCGTCCAACCCGAACGAGTAGGTGGTGTTCAACTTGACCGACGAGTAGGTGTGGCCGATCGCCATGTGCTGGTTCATGGCCTCTTGGCGCTCTTCCTTCGCTAACCCGTACCACTCCCGTACCTTCGTCAAGGGGTACACGAAGAGGTACTTGTGGTCTCCCGGCGCAAGGCTGAGGCGGGTGAACTTGTCACGGCCAGGTCCCGAGTACTTCTCCACATAGTTGGAGTGCTTGGTCATCGAAAGATAGGAGTAGGGGGTGGTGAGCCAGCCGCCGATGGTCGTGCCCAGCAACTCGCCGGACATGCGCTGAATGTCGTCCAGCTCGTAGCTCACCTGCCAAATCATGAAGTCGGTGTCGCCGCGGGTGCCCACGGTCGAGTAGCACCGGACAAGGTTCCGCCCCGCCCAATCCTCAACAACCGCACGAAAGTCCTCTTTCTGACGATCCCGCTCGAGCGGATCCAACCGGCGCCACTCGGGGGTGACCTTGAAAAACGTGAACTTGACGAACTGCCGCCTGCCTGGCTGAACCTGCATGGGGGACTGGGACTCAATCTGATCCATGGCCGCTCTCCTATCGTCAAAGGTGCAATGTTAATCGAATACCGCTTGGTGGCTTAGATGCCGACGCGGCGCCGCACCACGGATCGCTCCTCATGCAGCCAGCGGGCTGCATCCTTTGCGTGGTAGGTAATGATCCGCCCAGCCCCCGCACGCTTGATGGAGGTGAGCGTCTCCAGGGTCACGCGGCGCTCGTCGATCCAGCCCAGACTGGCCGCCGCCTTCACCATCGCATACTCTCCAGAAACGTTGTAAGCGATGAGGGGCGCGTCAAAGGTGTCCCGGGCACGGCGGATTACATCCAGGTACGGCAGGGCGGGCTTGACAATGATGACGTCCGCCCCCTCCTCCAGATCGATGGCAATCTCGGTCATCGCTTCCCGTGCATTGGCGGGATCCATTTGATGGGAGCGCCGGTCGCCAAAGGCAGGCATGCTGGCCGCCGCCTCCCGGAACGGACCGTAGAATCCTGAGGCGTACTTGGCCGCGTAGGACATGATCGCCACCTCGACGTGGCCGGCGCGGTCGAGGGCCGCGCGGATCGCGGCAACCCGACCATCCATCATGTCCGAAGGAGCAACGATGTCGGCTCCGGCCTCCGCATGACTGACCGCCGTGCGGGAAAGCAGGCCCAACGTCCGGTCGTTGTCCACATCCCCACCGACGAGGACGCCGCAATGCCCATGGTCGGTGTACTCACACGCACAGACGTCCGTGATCACCAACACATCAGGCGCGTGCCACTTGATAACCCGAACCGCCTCTTGCACGACCCCGTCCGGGTCGTAGGCGCCACTGCCTGACGGGTCCTTCTCCGCTGGTATCCCGAAGAGCAGTACCGCGCCAATACCAAGCTCGGCCAGATCGTCCAACTCCCGCGGCAACTCATCCACCGAGAGCTGGAACTGCCCAGGCATCGAGCCGATTTCCCGGCGTACTCCGGCCCCATGGGTAACGAACAGGGGATAGACGAAGTCATCGGACGCGAGTGATGTCTCCCGTACCAGGCGCCGTACCGCCTCGCCGCGACGCAGCCGCCGCATCCGTCGAAAAGGCGGGTACGGGCTTCCCCGCCCCGTTACCGCTTCCTCCTCGTATGGTTCGAACATCGGCCCCCTCATCGTGTCGCCTGCTGCGGGACAAGAACGTCTATTCCAGTGCCCGTTGCGGTCTTGCCTGCCGCAACCGCCGCTTGATGTTGAATCAAGGCATCCACGAGCCCGTGCACCGTCGACTCCTCGGCCACGACATCAGGTTCGATCCCATGCCGCCGCGCCGTCTCTGCAGTCATCGGTCCGACGCAGGCGATCACCATCCGCTGAAGCACACTTGACGCATGGCCTAGGGCATCGACGAGGTTCCGGACGCTGGACGGAGACGCGAACGTCGCGACATCGATTGCCCCACGCAGCATCCGATCCCGTACCGGAGGGGAAATAGCGACCGGTGAGGTGCGGTAGGTCTCGACGCTGTCAACGAGGGCGCCAGCCGCTCGCAGTCCCTCTGCAAGGGTTTTCCGGGCGAGATTGCCTTGTGGCAGCAGGATCCGTTGCCCAGCAACGCCAAGATCGGTCAGGGCTTCGAGAACCGCCTCAGCCGTGAACTTCTCCGGCACCACATCCACGGACACCCCGTACGCCTCAAGTTCGCCCGCGGTCGTCGTACCAACCGCCGCGACCCCGGTGTGGTCAAACAGGGCCGAATCGTAGCCAAGCTGCTGAGAGCGCTTCCGTATCTGTCGGACTGCATTGGCGCTCGTAAACACGATCCAGTCGTACTCACCCGCCCGAAGCCGCTGGAGCGCCTCGTCAAGCGACGCCCAGTCGAGGGGCGGGTCAATCCTGATGGTCGGCGCCTCGACAGGCTCGGCGCCCGCAGCGAGGAGGGCCGATGAGAGGTCTCCAGCTTGTTCAGGAGCCCGTGTCACGAGCACAGTGAGACCCGCAAGTGGTGCTCGAAACTGAGGCTTGGTTTCCGGGACGACGTGCCCTGAGCGATGGACAGAGGCCAGCATGCGACGGGCAAGGTCTATCGCCAAATCCTCTGCATCTGCGACGGGCAGATCCACATCGTCCCATTCTGCATGCCGGCCATCTTCCGCCCCAAGCATGCATTGCAGCCGGACGCGATCGCCGATGACCTCTGCGTGAGCACCAATCGGCGTGGTGCAGCCCCCAGCGACACCTCGCAGGAACGCCCGCTCCACGCGCACCGGCACGGACACGGCTGGATCATCGAGATCGGCAATGAGCCGCCCCGGCCCCTCGTCCTGGATGCGTGTTTCCACCGCCAGGGCGCCCTGACCAGGCGAAGGGATCGAGCGCTCGATCGGTAAGTACTCCGTGATGACGTGATCCCATCCCATCCGGGTCACGCCGGCAGCCGCTAGGACGATCCCGTCGATGTCCGGTTCCAACGCCTTCCGCAGACGGGTATCGACATTGCCGCGCAGGTCCACGATTCGAGCATCAGGGCGCTGTGCCAGCACCTGGGCGGCACGGCGGCGAGACGATGTTCCAATCAGGGGCGATGGTGGCAACTCTGCGAGCGGGCACCCGTGGCGCGACACCAGGACATCCCTGGGGTCCTCTCGAATGAGGAAGGCGGAAAGCTGCAGCCCGCTCGGTCTCTCCGAGGGAAGGTCCTTAGCGGAGTGGACGGCAGCGTCGATCGTACCGCCTGTCAGAGCCCCCTGAAGCGCAGACGTGAAGACACCGCGTCCACCAATCAGAGTCAACGGAGACGTCTTGTCAACATCCCCTTCTGTTTGAATCACCGCCGTCGCCGTCTCCACCTCCGGGTGACGAAGGCGAAAGATTCGCTCGACTGCCCCGGTCTGCGCAAGGGCCAGCGCGCTGCCCCGGGTGCCGAAGCGGAGGACCGGCATCTTTATGGTCGACAGCGCCATGCTAGGTCGACCCGACCGGCTGGATCGCGAGGGAGGTGGAGCGCCGGTGCTCGGGACGCGCTTCGTTGGCGCGGCGGGTTCCGCGGGACGGCGAGGGACAATTGCCAGATGCTTCAGCGGATCCAGCCACGGCGAAAAACCTCGGTAATACTCGAATTTCTATGCAAAATAGGGCAACTACCCGATTCTAGGCAACCCCCTTTTTGAGTGTCAAGGTTGCAGATGGAAGCCGGGAAGGCGTGCCGGACCTCAAGCGGACAGGGGGGTACTGAGGCGTTGAGACACCCCCGGATGAGGCGGCAGCACACCGGCCCGACGAGCCATCTCCTCCGTTCTCCAAGTGTCCTCTCTATGGAGAGCATTCACTTAGCAGATCTTGCATTTCAGCGCTCCGGAACGGCCTCTTGTGGTACACTTCGCGTTCGCGGGTGCGATGGGCACCCGGTTTTTCGTGCGCGCTCGTCTCAGGCACTCGCCGACGACGGCCGCGAGTCCTGAGAGACGAGCGATGACCGATCCCCACATCGAAGCCGATCCCGAGGACCACTACGAAGGCGACCCCACGCCGGCCGATCCCGGTCCGGAGGCCGAGGCCCCGGCGAGCGATGCGACGGACACGGCATCCGCTTCGACGGAAGACGGGCGTCAGGAGCGCCGAAGCCGCAGTTCCGTAGCCCGCCGCGCCACCCCGACACCTACGCCGAAGCCACTCTCGCCCTATGCCGTGATCGAAACCGGCGGCAAGCAGTATCGGGT
>JAUJMG010000254.1 GCA_030446955.1 Thermomicrobiales bacterium | reverse complement strand
ATTGCCTGGGTCGCCGATGCGCCGCTGGCAATTGCGATTGTGCTCAACGGCGCGAGCCCCACGACCGAAACCTATGACGAAGGGCGCGTCTCCGAGCGCCTCCTGATCGCGGCCCACATTCTGGGCCTCGGCGGTGGCACCGCCTGGTTCGGTGACGAGTCCCAGCAGGCAGAGGCCAAGCGCTTCCTGGGCATCCCGCCAGAGCGCCACGCCCGCTCGGTGGTAGTCATCGGCTACCCCACCACCACGAAGGATCATCGACCGAACCCTGCCCAGGCTGGCCGCAAGCCCCTCTCCGAGATCGTCAGCTACGACCGGCTCGATGGATCGAGGGCGTAGGAGGGACTCGAGCGGGTCGAGGAATAGGGGCATCGAGGGTATTGAGGCGATCGCCGGAGCGGTAACGACGTTGCCTCTCTATGACATCGCTAGTGAGAGCCCGATACCTCGCCACGGGTCCCACCCGTCCTCTTCGACTACCCGACTCCTCGATCCGCTCGACTCCTCGACTCCGTACCCACGCCCCAGGCCACCATGCCCGACTACGACGTTGAGATCTATCAGGTCAGCAAGCGGTTTGGGACCACCCCGGCGGTGGATGGACTCATCCTACGCGTCGAGCGGGGTGCGCTTCTGACGCTCCTTGGACCCTCCGGCTGCGGCAAGACCACCACGCTGCGCTTGATCGGTGGGTTCACCTTTCCTGACGAGGGGGAGATCTACCTGCGCGGCGAGCCGATGGGCCGCCGGCTACCCTACCAGCGTGACACCTCGATGGTGTTCCAGAACGACGCGCTCTTCCCCCACATGAGCGTTGCCAGCAACATCGGCTTCGGTCTGCGCGAGCGCAAGGTGGCCAAGGCGCGGATTGAGCAGCGCGTGGAGGAGATGCTGCGTCTCGTCGATCTGCCCGATTTTGGAACCCGTCGCCCCTCGCAACTCTCCGGTGGCCAGCAGCAGCGAGTCGCCCTCGCTCGCTCCCTCGTCGTCGAGCCGACCGTCCTCCTGCTGGACGAACCGCTCGGTGCCCTGGACCTCAAGCTCCGCAAGCAGATGCAGCGGGAGCTCAAGCGCATCCAGGAGCGCGTCGGGATCACCTTCATCTACGTGACGCACGATCAGGAGGAGGCGCTCACCATGTCCGACCGGGTCGTGGTGATGAACCGCGGCAAGGTCGAGCAGGAGGGCACCCCTGAGGAGATCTTTGAGCGGCCCCGCACCCGTTTCGTCGCCGACTTCATGGGGGCCGAGAATCTCCTCGACGGCGAGGTGATCGACACTGACGTCACCAGTGCCCGGTTGCGCGTTGCTGGGGTCGCGCTCACCGTGCCCGCTCACGGGCTACGGTTCGGTGAGGGTGTCACGGTGATGATCCGGCCCCCCGGCCTGCGCCTCTTCCCGGCCGGTAGTGAGACCGCTGCTGGCCCAACCTGGCCGGCGGTCGTCACCGACCGTCTCTACACGGGCACGTCCTTGGTCTACGGCCTGGCGTTGGCGGACGGATGCCGTCTCGTGGCCGAGATACCTCGTGGCAGCAGTGGCCACCGGTTTGAGCCTCAAGATGCCGTGCTGGTGGCCTTCAACCCGGACGACGTGGTCATCATCCGGGACGCAACACGCCTACTTGAGATCGGGGCGAGTCCCCTTGCCGCACCACGTAACGCATGAGGGGGTTGGGATCCCAACCCCCTCATGCGTTGCCGCTATTTCTCCTAGCCGTTCGCCCCGACTGCCACGACGGGCAACGTTGGCGTTTGACTACCGCCCCGTGGCTCGATGGTGAGTCCCACCTGCTGGAACGGGGCAACCTCTTCCGTGATCGGCAGAATCCCGTTGCCCTGAGCGTCCACCGTAAAGGTGCCGCCTGGTTCAGCCACCGGCCGCCCGCCGCCGATATACCAGAGTTGGTAGACCTTCCCCTCTGGTGGCGCAGGAAGTCCGCTTACCGTGAGCGTGCCTTGCCCGCTCCCTGGAGCATAGAAAAGCGTGCCGCGGGCGGTCTCCGGTCCCTCTTGGGTCGCGCTGACGTTCAGCATCGTCACGTCCGGCCGTCCCCGAACCTGAGCCAGTTGGCTTTGCTGCTGCTCCACTTGCTCCCGCAGCGCGCGGAGCTCTTCCCCGCGGTCGTCCAGCCGGCTCTGCAGGGCGAGTGCCCAGAGCAGCGTGCCGACGGTGACCAGTGCGAGGAGACCTGCGGCCAGCCGGTCATAGCCGAGACGGGAGATGGCTTCCCAGCGGGACAGCCAAACCGGCACGACATCGTCCTCGAGATCCTCCGAGCGAGGCTCGCGGCGAGGACGCGCCGCCACCGGCGCCATCGCCGCTGGGCTCGCCTCGTCGCGGGGTGGTGCCAGCCCGGGTCGGATACGCCCACGCGGGCGCATCTGCACCGGAGGCGGGGCGACGGTCGCTCCCGGCTCGTCATCCTCGTCGACGCTGGGGTCAGGCCCTGCTCCGCCAGCGAGCGGAACATGCGGCTGGCCACGTACAGCAAGCGGATCGGTTGGACCGGCGGCTCCGGTGCCCGTGGGACCGCCAGCCGAGGAGGACTCCTCGGCTCGTGCCGCCGCGAGGATGCGGTCCCGCAGCCCACGGGATGGGGCAGGCAGCGGTGCCCCTAGGGCTTGCGGTGGGGCTCCATCAACCGCATCGGTGTCATCCCGGCTATACGGATCGCCGGCCGCGTCGCCGTCCAGCTCCAACAGCCGGGGCAAGAGTCCGACAATAGGGGCAAGTTGGCGCGCCTCGAGCCGGCACGCCTCGCACGTCGCGAGGTGACGCTCGAAGGTGCGCCGCTCCCCGTCCGGGAGCGCATCGAGGAGATAGGCGCCGACGGCGTCATGTGGGGGATGGGTCGACGCGTCGAGCGAGGTGCCTCCCCCGTTCGGGTCGCCGGCGCTGGGTTGATGGACCGAGGTTCGCGTCACCTGAATCGTCCTGTCCGACACGAGCATCGCGTCTCGTGCCATATGGGTCCCGGTGGGGAACCGGATGCCGCGACGGCACGGCCGGTTCCCCTGCGTGGTCGGCTATGCGTTTGCCGGGCGCGACCGCGCGCTCGCGCCGGTGTCGTCGGGCCGAGACGGATCGGCAAGCACCTCGCCGAGCAGCGTTCGCAGCTTCTTCAAGCCCAACCGCATCCGGCTCTTGACGGTGCCCAGCGGCGTCCCCGTCCGCTCCGCAATCTCCTGATGTGTCAGGCCGCTGAAGTAGGCCATCTCGATTGCCTGGCGCTGCTCCGGCGGCAGTTCATCCAGCGCGGCCCGCACCTGCTCCGCGGCGATGCCCTCCGCCACGACGGCAAACATGTCGTCGGTGTCGGTTTCTAAGCGGTAGGCTACGTCGTCGAGTTGCACGTCGGTCTGCTCCCGCCGATAGCGCCCGCGCCGGCGGTCGATGGCCGCGTTGTGGACGATCGACATCAACCAGGATCGGGCACTGCCGCGTCCCGCTTGGAAGCTGGAGGCACGCCGCCAGAC
This sequence comes from Thermomicrobiales bacterium, assembly GCA_030446955.1. GTDB lineage: Bacteria > Chloroflexota > Chloroflexia > Thermomicrobiales > UBA6265 > LC2-1. The sequence continues at coordinate 2,785 of JAUJMG010000254.1, read as the reverse complement.
CGACAGGAAGGCTTCCTGCACCACGTCCTCGGCTACGCCCGGCTCCCCGAGGATTCGGTAGGCCAGGCCGAACGCCAACCGGCCGTAGCGGTCGTAGAGCACCCCCAGCGCCGCGTCGTCGCGCTGCTGGATCGCCACAAGGACCGCCTCGTCGGAGCTTCCATCCGGTGTCGGTGTCGCTGAAGTCGTCTGCATCCGCCTCACGGTCCGTCGGCGACACTAGTTGTACGTTGTCCACGCCACGCGGGATCAGTCGGTCTTCGTACTTGCCCTGCATCGGCCATTATGGCCTATCTCGCACCGTCTGGGAGCCGTCCCACGCGTCTCAACTCGAGGGCAGGCGCTGCTCCACGGGTCGAGTGACCCGCGTCACCAGCCTCGTTTCGAGGACTGGTCGACACGAAGATGGCTCAAGGTTCGCGGCTCGTGTTTGGGGGCGTCCGCTTACGGTCCAAGCAGGGCACAGAACTGCGCCAGCCCGACGTTCCCTCCGGAGAGGGTCACCCCGACGCGCTTGCCTCCGGCGTCCACCTTGCCGGCCAGCAACGCCGCCAGGGCGCTCGCCCCGCTTGGCTCAACCACGATCCTCAGACGCTCGAACAGGAACGCCATCGCCGCTCGGATCTCGTCGTCGGTCGCCAGGACCACGCCTTTGACCAGACGCTGAGCGATAGGAAAGGTAAGCACGCCAGGAGCCTGAGTCTGCTGCCCGTCGGCGATCGTGCGGGGAATTGTCTCTAGCCGCACCCGCTGCCCCGCGTCGAAGGATCGTTTCCAATCGTCACCGGCCGCCGGCTCGACCGCGATCACCGATGCCCCCGGGGAGAGAGCGTCTGTTGCCACCGCCGAGCCGGCGAGGAGCCCGCCACCTCCCGTGCAGACCAACAGCAGGTCCAGCGGTCCCACATCCTCCAGCAGCTCCATCGCGGCCGTCCCGGCCCCAGCGATCACATTCGGGTGATCGTAGGGCGGGATCAGCATGCTGCCGCGCTCCTGGGTCACCCGCTTCCCAATCGCTTCGCGGTCCTCCCGGTAGCGGTCGTAGATGATGACATCCGCGCCGTAGCCGCGGGTCGCCGCCAGCTTCGCGGGTGGTGCGTCCTCCGGCATCACCAGCGTCGCCGGGATGCCGTGAAGCTGGGCGGCGAGTGCCACTGCCTGGGCGTGGTTGCCGCTGGAGAAGCTGACGACGCCTCGTGCGCGCGTCTCGTCATCCAGCGCCGCGATCGCGTTGTATGCGCCGCGGAACTTGAAGGCCCCGCCCCGCTGGAAACACTCTGCCTTGAGAAAGACCTGTGCGCCGGTCATGGCATCCAGCGTCCGTGAGGTGAGCACCGGGGTCCGGTGGGCAACGCCCTCAAGACGCGCGGCGGCGGCTCTCACGTCCGCAAACCCGATGGCCAGATCTTCGCTGGCCGGCACTGATCCGGCGGGCACACTCACGCTCCTGCTCCTTTGCTACCGCGATGTGGTTGCAGCCGTCTGTTCTTTCTACGGTCTCTTCGTAGACACTGGCGGTGCCAAGACTCTGCCGATCGCTCCCCGATCCCACAGCTGGGAGAGGGGCGGGGGGTGAGGGCAATCCTGCTCCCCTACCGCTTCGCCGCGGATGATGTTTGGGCGGCGCGAGCCTCGGTGCGAATCGTGCCGGGTTTCTTCTGCACCCGCTCGAACGAGGAGATCACCCCATCGGCGGCGTAGCGGTCGGCGACCATCAGGTCGAAGGCGTGGACGCCGCTCTCCATCGCTGAGTAGCGACCGGGGGTGTAGGCGCGCGAGCGCGTTCCCTGCTGCTGCAGCTCGCAGACCTCCCAGTCCTGCCGGTTGGTCAGGTCCCAGAAGCCGACCGCGTCGCTCGGGTCAAACCCCGGCTGCGCCATCGCCGCCGGCGGGAAGAACCACTCGCAGACCACCCTTGTCCGGCCCGGTTCGACCGGCCAGACCTGGTGCGCCATCAGGTAGTCCGGGTGCAGGCTGAGCAGAAGGTTCGGCCAGACCACGAAGTAGTAGACCCGTTTGTGGTCCTCGGGTTGAGTCCCGGGTAGGTCGGGACGGCCGTGGGTGGCGCCGTCGAGTGACAGCGTCTCATGGTCGCCGGTCACCTCCATCCAACTCCCGTTCCACGGCCCCTTGGAAGGGAGCCAGGCGCCGAGGTTGTAGGGCGTGATCTTGTTCAAAAGCGGGTGAACCCCTGGACAGTGGTAGCACTCGGAGTAGTTCTCGATGATCGCCTTCCAGTTAGCGGCTACGTCGTACTCGATCCGCTCAGCGCGCTTGAGCCCCACCAGGTCGTACCGCGCCAGGTAGGCGGGTAGATCGTTCAAGTACGCCATCAGTGGCTGGGCATCCACCGCGCCGTTGACAAAGACGAACCCCTGCCACGTCGCCAGGCTCACCGGGATCAACCCGTGCTCCGCTGGGTCAAAATCCACCAGCGTGTCCGTGTACCGGGGCGGGCGCAGCTTGCCCTCCAAGTCGTAGATCCAGGCGTGATACGGGCATTGGAATCGGACCAGCTTACCGCACGGCTCTGTCACCATCGTCGCCCCTCGATGGCGGCAGACATTGTGGAACGCGCGCAGCACCCCGTCGTTGCCCCGCACCACAATTAAGCTCTCGCCGGCAACCTGGGTCAGAACGTAGGCGCCCGGCTCCGCGGCATCCTCCTCTCGGCCTACACACACCCACCCGACCGCGAACCACGCTTCCTGCTCGTAGGCCAGGATCGCCGGGTCATGGAAGACCCGCGGCGGCAACAGGTGAGCCTCAATGGTGGGCCGACGAA
>JAUJMG010000253.1 GCA_030446955.1 Thermomicrobiales bacterium | reverse complement strand
GGAACCCCCTCGGTTGCCGTCCTATGAGCCGCGCGGCACGGTGCTTGCCTTTCGGATGTGAGAAACCAGGCGAGCATCCACTTCCACGTCGCCGCGCTCAGCCCAAGGAGCAAGAAGGTGGAACCGACCAGAACCGACCGCTACCTCGTCGTCTGGGCCGAAGGACCGCGCCGACACCACCCGTGGGCGGTGTCGCGGGACGCGATCGCCACGATGGTCATGCTGGCGATCCTGGCCGCTACGGCAGGTGTATTGCTCGCGCTTACCCAGCATGGGGCCAGCGGCGTCGCCTGGGCCTGGGCCGCGTGGGTGCTGGCCTTCGCCTATCTCGTCGGGCGGCTCATCACCGACATCCTCCGCGGCCCCGTCCGATAATAAGAGGGTCCCTGGCTGTCCCGACCCAGGCTCACTCGAATGCCCCATGGGGATGCAGCAGGGAGAACGTCCGCCCCGACTCGGCGCCCCTGGTTGAGCGACCACCATCCGAGCGCGTACCACACGCGTCAGAGAGGCTGCTCCATGAAGCGTGACCCGGCCGTCCACGGCCACGAATCCGTCAACCACGAAGACCCCGCGGCTGCGGGTCTCCTCCACGACCCGAGCGATCCCGCCCCCGAAGTTCCTGGCACCGGCATCCTCGGCGACGAAACTCTCGTCCGCGACGCCGACGATGGGGGCACTCCCGGCATCGCTCCCGCCCCCGCCAGCGGCACCGGCAACGACGCGCGCCCAGGGCCTGGACCGGTGCCCGACGAGAGATAGGATGTCGCCTGAAGCGGTCAGCCTGGCTGGCGTGCGGGTGAGTTCCGGAAACTGTTGCCCTGCCTCTCTCTAGCATTCGTTCCACTCAGCGCTTGAGCGGTGCATCTGCTTTCAATCGAACCGTGGGCACCGACTTCCGCCCGCTCTCGTGTCAAGTCGATCTGCCTTGGCGACAGACGGCGCGTCCTTCCGGCCGGCCGCCTCCTGCACGCTTCACCGGCAACGGCTCGGCATCACGGCCTGCACATGCCGCAGGATGAGAGTTCGCCCGGAACTTGACAGACCCAGGCGTCAAGGTCCGATATCTTGTCAGAACACACTTTGATGAACTGACCGTGCGTCCAGGTCTTCGCGTTAGTGGCGAGTCTCGTGATTGACGGGCATTCTGCCCTGGGCAGGACGAGGTAACTCGCAATGGGACGCCGGTGGGCGTTCACCACGTAGCCGTCCGGATGACGTTCGAGCCACCACAGATAGCCGTCGTCGTTGTCTCGAAACTCAATCACCACATCCTCCCGATGCCTCTTGCTCAGCGATCGACCGTCCTTTGATCGTCTCGATGACCCGTTACGGCCAGTAGGTAACCACCGGCCACTTTCGCACGCTAGAATCCCGGCAGTGTCACACCCGAGCGCCGTCGGGTTCTCGCATCGGGAAGGAGCATCCGTGAAAATCACCCGCGCCACGACGTACATCGTCGGCAATCCGTGGAAGAACTGGCTGTTCGTGCGGTTGGACACGGACCAGCCTGGCCTCTACGGCGTCGGGGAGGGGACCCTCAACGGCTTCGCCAAGACGGTCGAGGCCGCCGTCCACGAGCTCGCCCCTCGCTACGAGGGGATGGACCCCTTCCAGATCGAGACCATCGTCCAGCGGATGACCCGCGACCTCTACTCCGAAGGCGGCCAGGTCCACATGAGCGCTGTCGCCGCCGTCGAGGTCGCCTGCTGGGACATCATCGGCAAGTCCGTCGGCCGCCCGATCTACGACCTGCTTGGCGGCCGCTACCACGAGAGCCTGCCCGTCTACGCCAACGGCTGGTACGCCGGCGACCGCCGCCCCGAAACCTTCGCCGAGCGCGCCCTGCAGGTGGTCGGGCGCGGCTACCGCGCCCTCAAGTTCGACCCCTTCGGCGCCGCCTACCGCACCATGGACCTGCCCGAGCGCCACCTCTCCCTCGCCATCGTCCGCGCTGTGCGGGAAGCGGTCGGCCCCGACGTCCAACTGATGATCGAGGGGCACAGCCGCTTCAGCGTCTCGGAGGCGGTCTGGTTGGGCGAGCGTCTCGCCGAGTTCGAGCCGACCTGGTTCGAGGAGCCGACCCACCATCTCAAGATCGACGCTGTTGCCGAGGTGGCGCGCAAGATCACCGTCCCGGTCTCGACCGGCGAAAGCTTCTCCTCCACTCACCAATTCGCCGAGTTGCTGGCTCACAACGCGGTCCACATTCTCCAGCCGGAACCCGGCAGCATGGGCGGCATCTGGCGCACCCGCCAGGTCTGCTCCATGGCCGACGCCCACTACGCGATGGTTGCCCCACATAACGCGCAGGGGCCGATCTCGACCGCGACGTGCGTCCAGATCGGCGCCTGCACGCCGAACCTGCTGGTCCAGGAACTCTTCGACGAGTTCAACGTCCCCTGGGAGAAGGATCTGGTGGACCACCCGGCCGAGCTTGTCGACGGCCGACTGCCCGTCTCCGACCGCCCCGGCCTCGGCGTGGAATTGAACTGGGCGGAAATCGAGAAGCACCCCTACGAGGTCTCCAATTTCCTGCCCCTCTTCGCCCCTGGCTGGGAGCGTCGCGAAGGCGCACGGACCCCGCCCCCGGAGAACATCGCCGCGGCCCCGGCGGCCGACCAGGACGCCGTACCGGCTGGGGTTAGCGCGGAATAACCGGCGGGCGCTGGCCGCGCCGGTGTCCCAATTCCCGTGTCGATCCCTGGTAGGGGCGCATGGCCGTGCGCCCTCTCCCCAAACGTCCTTCTCGCCGCCCGCCGCGGGCCCACCGTCCAACCGGCACCACCCAGTGCCCGCTGTTCGCCGTCCCGACGCACCGCCGGAGGCCCCATGCCCAACCCCGCCCCGCTCTCCGGCTGCATCCCCATCCTCTGCACCCCCTTCCACGAGGACGGTTCGCTGGATCTGCCGGGCCTCGCGCGGGAGATCGAGTACGTGCTTGGGGAGGGCGCCAGCGGCGTTGCCGCTCTCGCCATCGCGAGCGAGGGATACAAGCTGACCGAGGCCGAGCGGGACGCTGTCGCCGAGACCGTGATTGCCACGGTGGCCGAGCGGGTCCCGGTCGTCATCTCTGCCGACGGAGCGGGTACCGAACCGGCGCTGGACCGTGCCCGTCGCGCGGTGGCCTGTGGCGCCGACGCCCTGATGGTCCTCCCACCCTCCTTCGTCAAGCCGGGTGCGGCCGACCTTGCCGACTACTACACGGCCATCGCCACGGCCGTGGATGTCCCCCTGATCGTCCAGGATGCGCCCCAGCTCACCGGCGTCGCGATGACCACCGCGCTCTGGGCAGATCTGGCAAAGCAGACCTCAACCCTGCGCTACGTGAAGGTGGAGGGCACCCCCCAGGGCGAAGTCATCTCGGGTGCTGTCGCGGCAGGGGAGGGACGGCTGGCGGTCTTCTGCGGCTGGGGTGGGCTCTCGATTCTGGATGCCCTGGAGCGGGGCGCCGCCGGCAGCATGCCTGCGCCCAACTTCACCCGCCTCTTTGCCGAGGTGCAGGATCGCTACGCACGCGGAGACCATGACGCTGCCGAGGCGTACTTCGCGGCGGAGTTGCCCTTCCTGCTCTGGACGATGCAGTCGGTGGACCATTCGGTGGCCGCCGCTAAAGAGGAGTTCCGACGGCGGGGCATCTTCGCCTCCGCCCACCAGCGCCGCCCCGCCGCCCGTCTGGATGCCATCGCCCGCGGCCAACTCGCCCGCTTCCTGGACCGGCGTCTGCGGACTCCCTAACCTCCTCTTGCAACTGGGTCAACTGCTATCCTCGGGCACCATTGAAGACGGGGCTGGTGCCCCAGAGCCGCTGTCCGCTCTCGCCCAGTAAGCACCGCCCGAGTATCTCTCTGCCGCTTACTCCCAACGCCATAAAATATTGGATGTCTCGCTCGCTGAGAATTGGGCTAATTGGATGTTCTCAGTCCCGCCATTGTTGGCCTATACTCGACTTGGATCCATAAGAGTCGGGGGTTCTTGGCTCGATTGGATGGAACGATTGCCATTGGAGGGAATGATGGAAGTCTCGACCTGGACGACGAAGGCGGGCTTGGCCCGGATGCTCAAGGGCGGCGTCATCATGGACGTCGTGACCCCGGAGCAAGCGCAGATCGCCGAGGAGGCAGGCGCCACCGCGGTGATGGCGCTGGAGCGCGTCCCCTCGGACATCCGTGCCCAGGGCGGGGTCGCTCGGATGAGCGATCCGGATCTGATTCTCGGCATCAAGGAGGCGGTCACCATCCCGGTGATGGCCAAGGCCCGCATCGGCCACTTCGTCGAGGCCCAGGTGCTGGAGGCGCTCGGCGTCGACTACGTCGACGAGAGCGAAGTCCTCACCCCGGCCGACGACCGCTACCACATTAACAAGCACGACTTCCGCGTTCCCTTTGTCTGCGGCGCACGCGACCTCGGCGAGGCGCTGCGCCGGATCGGCGAGGGCGCGGCGATGATCCGCTCCAAGGGTGAGGCAGGTTCCGGCAACATCGTCGAGGCGGTGCGTCACCTACGGGAGATCACCGACGGCATCCGCCGCCTACGGAGCATGCCGCGGGAGGAACTGATGACCGCCGCCAAGGAACTGGGTGCCCCCTACGAGACGGTGGTGCGGGTCGCCGAGACGGGCGAGCTGCCGGTCGTCCTCTTCTGCGCCGGTGGCATCGCCACCCCGGCCGACGCTGCCCTGGTGATGCAGCTTGGCGCGGAGGGTGTCTTCGTCGGCTCGGGCATCTTCAAGTCCAACGATCCCGCCACCCGCGCCCGCGCCATCGTCGAGGCCACCACTCACTACCGCGACGCCTCCCTGGTTGCGGAGGTCAGCCGTGGCCTGGGTGAGCCGATGCGCGGCCTGGACCTCACCGCGATCCCGGCCCGTGAGATGCTCGCTACCCGAGGCTGGTAGGCGGAATCGGGCGGATGGTGGCCACTGCCGCTGAGAGGGCACCCGGCCCTTTCAACGGCGGCGGTGATGCATCACCCGCGCTTCCCAGCCCCCACCGTTCGGTCGCCGTCGACAGTCGATTGCGGCACCGTTCCTGGTCCTTCTTTTCCTCACAATCTCCCCCCTGCTGGAGTCTTTGCCTGTGACCACCCCTGCGTCGCTTGAGGAGCCCGCTGCGCTTCCCCCGACCGAGCATCCTGCGATCGCCGGGTCCTCGTCCCCGCCCCCCGTCATCGGCGTCCTCGCCTTGCAGGGCGCCTTCGCGGAGCACGTGCGCGCACTCGCCCGCCTTGGCGTCATCAGCCGGGAGGTCCGCCTCCCCGCCGATTTGGACGGGCTCGACGGCCTGATCGTGCCCGGCGGCGAGAGCACGACCATCGGCAAGCTCTTGGGACGGACCGGCCTGCTGGACGCGATCCGCCAGCAGGCGACGGCCGACGCGCTGCCGGTCTGGGGAACCTGCGCCGGGTTGATCGTGCTCGCCACCGACATCGGTGACTCCGGCAGCCGCATCGGGCAGCCCCAGCCGCTGCTCGGTCTGATGGACCTGCGGGTCCGCCGCAACGCCTTCGGCTCCCAGCTCGACTCGTTCGAGACGGACCTCGCCGCCCCGGCCGTTGCCGACCGCCCGCTGCCGGCGGTCTTCATCCGCGCCCCAGTCATTGAGGCAACGGGTGATGGGGTCGAGGTATTGGCCCGGCTGCCGGATGGACGCCCCGTCGCTGCTCGCCAGGGACGGTTCCTCGCCACGGCATTCCACCCCGAGCTCACCGACGACCTTGCCTTCCACCGCTACTTTGTCGAAGTGGTCGCCGCCGAAGCCGCCGAGCGCCGCTCCGCCTGACCGCAATACGTCCCTACCGGTCTTCCAGAGGGTAGAGACCCGATTCGCCGCGTGTTTCTCGGCATCGGGACTGGACGGGTGCGGTATCTTTGGAGGGGGCCAATTGCTGGTCCCATTTGAGCGATGGTTCGTTTGGTGGTGCAGGAAACCGGGGAAATCGCGACGCGGTGCCATCTTAGTGACACCAAGTGGCCGTTTGGTGCGTATACGTGGTGAAGGATCGGGGCGAAGTCGCCTCGTGCCGCGTTCGCCGTCCCGCCGAACCGGGCGAGCAGCGGTTTGGACAACAGGAACGGAGACAGAAACGATGAAGCCGCAAACAAGGATTACCACGACGCGTACCATAGGTGTCCCCGCCGACCACCTTCGACGACTGACGCTGGCCCTTACGACGCTGCTCGCCGTGCTTGCGCTCTCGGTGACGGTCGCCGCCAAGGCGCCGATCACCTCGACCCAGGTAGGAGAGATGCCGACCACCGGCGGGATGCGGC
>JAUJMG010000252.1 GCA_030446955.1 Thermomicrobiales bacterium | reverse complement strand
TCTACCGGCGCGGGGTCCAGGGACTGGACGTTGGGTACGCGACCGCGATGTCTCAGCTCTTTCTCATCACGGTCATCGCCACGATTGCGCTCATCCTCGTCACGGTAGGCCGGCGCGTGCGCGAGTTGACCTAGAAATGTATCTGTGTTCGAGAATTAGGTTAACTAACGGTTCACTTCAAACGCCAAACGGCGCGCAACCATTTCCCGTCATCCCATCCGGTGCTCCACCCCACCTCAGGAGAGGTCGTCCATATTGTCAGGATGTAGGCAAGCCTCCCACCCATTCAGCCCCGGAGCTCGGGGCCGACCCCCTAGCTAAACAACCCCCTCGTCCACGAGGTCGCGAATTGCTTCCTCCGAGTAACCAAGATCCCCAAGAATTTCCTTTGTGTGTTCACCTAGTAGCGGCGGTCGCTCCAGAGGACCGGATGACGCGCCGCTCATCCGAACCGAGCTTCGTACCACTCGTACTTCACCGGCCTTAGGGTGGTCGAAGGTATCGAAAGCACCGAGTGCTGCAACCTGGGGATGATTCTCAAGGTCGGCGTAGGAGTTAGCGACCCCACACCAAATGTCAGCCGGCTGCATGATGGCAAGCCACTCTTCGGTCGTCCGAGTCCGAATGACCTCGCTAATGAGCCGCTTAATTTCGTCGGGCCGAAGGTATGAATCCTCGTTGCTATAAGCAGCGAGTTTTGGCAGGTCCAACACTTGGGCAAGACGCGGGAGAGGATTCATCGAAATAGCCAGGAACCCGTTCGCGGTTTCGTAGATGCCGTAGGGTGCTCCATGGAAGGTGCTGGCGACGCCTTCCTCGCTGCGATCTCGCAGCCATCGACCATTCAGGAAATAAACCAACGGCTCCATTTGAAGATGGAGTGCAGCCTCAAGAAGGCTCGATTCCACCCGCTGGCCAAGACCCGTCCGCTCTCGGGCCAGTAGCGCCACCACCACGCCGAACGCCAGCAAGGTCCCCGCGTGTATGTCAATGATCGGTGCTCCTGTGGGGGTGGGAGGGTCCTGTCGGCGACCGGTGATGCTGGCCAGCCCACTCTCCGCCTGCAGCACCAGGTCCTGCCCTGCAAAGTCCCTGTAAGGCCCCTCGGAGCCGAATCCGGTCCCCGAGCAGTAGACAATCCGAGGATTGATTGCGGAGAGAGCGTCATACCCGAGACCGAGTCTATCCATGACGCCAGGACGAAAGTTCTCGAATACGACATCTGTGTCAACAATCAGCTGGCGGATGATTTCCTTTCCCCTCTGGTCTTTCAAATCCACCGTGAGACTTCGCTGGTTGCGGTTGAACCCCAGGAAGAAGAGGCTTTCTCCGTTGACGAAGGCATTGCTCCCCGCCCAACTCCGTTCCCATGCCCCCGTGCCGGGGCGTTCAACCTTCACAACCTCTGCGCCGAGATCAGCCATAAGCTGTACGGCGGTCGGACCCTGAGCCAGCTGCGCGAAGCTGAGCACCTTGACCCCCGCAAGCGGGCCGCCGTGTCCTTTTCTGTCGCCCACGATCCCCTACCTCTTGCTGCCAGCAGTATGGTCAAGATCTCCGTCGACGGCGCTAGGTGACCAACGGCGCTGAATCAACAGTTTATTCGCGTTCACAAGCACGAGATCTCCCGCTTGATTCACTGCGTCGGCCTGGACGGTTAGAAGGCCCCATTCTTCATTCTTGATTTCACTCGCAGTAACCTCAATCGTGGCGCGGATCGTATCTCCCGGATAGACGGGCCGTAGGTACCGGATCTTGTCATGACCATAGTTGAGACACGGCGCCGCACCTCGCGTGATCGCCTCTGCTATGAATCCGTCGACCACGCTCAAGACGAGGACGCCAAGAGCGACCGGTCCATGAAAGATCGGATGCTGGCGGCAGTGCTCCGCGTCAGTATGATTGGGATGATCCGCTCCCGTCGCTCCGAGGAAGAGCCGGATATCCGCGTCAGTCACCGTCCTGCCCCAGCTGTGGTAGCGCTGGCCCACCGCAAAGTCCTCAAAGAACTTCGGCTCCTGCACACCTCTCCTCCTTTCCGTCGAAATCGATCTCGTTGGCGTGCCTCAGGGAACCGGCACGGGACCGATCGTGAGATGCGCGATTGCCCGGAGGAAGAACCAGTCTCCCCACATCACGGAGCTGTCGACGCCGTCACCGTGAGGCACCGAATAGGCGGAGTGCAGGAGCAAGCCCTCCTCGCGCTCCTCCTGCCCGCGGCCGATGTAGCCGTGACAAAGTGACGCGAGCATTGCCTCTGCTAACGCTCGGTAGTAGCTCCTCTTCAACGGGTCAGGATGGACGGTTTCTAACACGAGGAAGCCGTTGGCGCAGATAGCGGTGGCCGATGAGTCCTGAGGGGGCATCGTCGACGTGTCGGCGAAATCCCATGGTGGCACGAGGTCCCCGGGCACCGCACCAACAAAATACTCCGCTGCGCGTTCCGCTGCCTCAAGGAAGAGCGGATCCTTGTGCTCCCGATAGGCGAGCGCCCATCCGGCAATCCCCCACGTGACCCCACGGGACCACGACGATTCGGAGCTCGCCCCCTGATAGGTCCCGCCACCTATTCCGCGGCCGCTTTCCGGGTCGAAGGAGTAGGTGTGGTAGGTCGATCCGTCCGGCCTCAGATAATACCGCGCTGATGTCTCCGCATGCGCACGAGCAATCTCGGCGAACCGCGCGTCGCCCGTCTCGCGAGTAGCCCACCACAGCAGAGGCAGATTCATCATGGTGTCGATGGCGGTCGATCCCCTCGCCAGAGGGTGGTCCAGGGGACCCCAGGCCTGCAAATAACGACCGCGTGGGTTGAATCGGGCGACAAGCGTGCGGGCGGCCCCGAGCGCCGGCCCCTTCAGCACGTCATCATTAGCCGCCCAGGACCCGAGGGCGAAGCTGGGGTAAAAGACGAACCCGATGTCATGGGTGTTCTCGTCAAGTTGACGGGGCGCCACAAGCTCCCCAAAGGACCGCGCCCATTGCGCGAAGCGGGGTTCCTGGGTGCGAAGGTAGGCGAGCCACAGGAGTCCGACCCAAAAGCCGCAGGTCCAGTTGCCGTGGCTCCATTGATCGCCGTCCCACCCTGCATAGATGTCTGCGCGCCAGGTCCGCCATCGGCCGTCATCCGTGACGTGAGGAAAGGTTTCGCTCCCGTCTAATCTGGCTGCCGTAGACGCGATCCGCTCACAGGCCCAGTCATAGACCTCCAAGAATTGATGGTCTGCTGATTGACTCACGGTACCCCCCGATTCCGACCTAGGCCGACCCAATGTCTTGGTCGCTTGTGGTGAAAATGAAGATCCCATCCCGGCTATGGCTTCCCCACGCTCAACATCCAACCGAAAACAGCGATCAAGTCCACCTTCGCACATGGCCTGGATCGCGGCTGGCACTCGAGCCGCTTAGGAGAAGAAACCACGGACCCCTGAACCCACAGTCATTGCGACGCCCGGGCCACCGGACGCGGCCAGCGTGTCGACTTAGGCAGAAGTGCCGCGTTGACCATCATAAGAGCGTGGGCTAGGATACCGGGCCTGTCAAGTGCCATGGTTAAAATGTTCCTGCCAGTGGTTGGAAACGTCCGTCCTGACTGAGAGATTAGTCTCCGCTAGCGGAGAGAACAGGGCGACATTACTGCAATGGAAGAGCAAGCAGGTCAAGAAGACTCCGGTGTCACACCAATTGAGACCAGTGCTGGGGAATTAGGAGCGACCCTGGCGGCGTTCGTCGATACGCTACTACCCGGCGACGATCTCTTCCCACCGGCCTCCATTGCGGGCACCCAGGGTCTCCTTGCCGATAGGGTGCGCGTGATGGTGGGGCACGACACACTGGCAAGTCTCGTCGCGGCGCTGACCGGGCCTGGCCTGCCCTTTTACGACCAATCCTCGGAAGAGCGCCGCGCAAGGCTCCGCCGGTTCGAACTAAATCTTCCCGAACAATTTGCCTTTTTCCGAAACGTCACCTACTACACCTATTACCAAAGTCCACTCGTCACGGCCGCGATTCGGGGGCTGGGCCACGAGTACAACGATGCGCCGCAGCCACTCGGCTACGCCCTCGCCCCGTTTGATCCGACTCCCGGCGTTGACGCGCCGTCTGTTGCCCGTGGTGGGTACAAGCGGACGGAAGACATGACCCGCATGGACGTTTCAGGGTTGGTGGTTCTTGAGCAGCGATCGTCGGAGGACGCATAGATGGGAAAGCCAGGACTGCGCCACGACCATGTCGACGCGCTCGTAGTCGGCTCAGGCATGGCGGGAGCGGTTGCCACTCGGGTGCTCGCTGAGGCGGGGCTGAAGGTGGTGTGCTTAGAGCAAGGCTCATGGACCGTTCGCGAGCAGTACCCACACTACTCGCCTGATTGGGACTGGCGCCGAGCAACAGATTGGAGCACCGCAGTCAATACGCGCCGGTGGAAGCAGGACTATCCCGTTGACACCCTGGACGAGCAGACTCTGATGTGGAACGGCGTGGGCGGTTCCACAGTCGTCTACACAGCGGTCTGGCTGCGTTTCCGCCCGTCTGACTTTCGGAAGGGAACCGAGCACGGTTTCCAACCGGACTGGCCGTTTACCTACGAGGATCTTGAGCCCTGGTACGAGAAGAACGATCGCCACTGTGGCGTCAGCGGTCTTCTCGGCGACCCGGCAATGCCGCCGCGTGGTCCCTACCAAACAAGGCCGCCGGGGCTCGGCCCGCTGGCGCGCAAGGCGGCTACTGGCTTTGATGCCCTTGGCTGGCATTGGTGGCCGACAACGAGCGCCATTATTGGCGAGCCCTACGATGGACGCCTGCCGTGCAACCATTGCGGCAACTGCCAGAACGGATGTCCTCGGGGTTCTCTGAATGATGTCTCGTTCACGATATGGCCGAAGGCTCTCGCCGCCGGAGCCGAGCTGCGGACTAATGCGCGCGTTGAGCGGCTTGAGACTGACGAAGCCGGACGGGCCACGGGCGCTGTTTACGTGGATCGCATGACCAAGACCCGGCATTTCCAGTCAGCTGACGTCATCGTAGTCGCATGCAACGGGATCGGGACACCAAGACTCCTTCTTAACTCGTCCAGCGGTCGCTTCCCTCAGGGTTTGGCAAACTCGAACGACATGGTGGGACGGCACTTGATGCACCACGGATTGGCAATGGTCGAAGCCTGGACGGACCAGCCCCTTGAGTCCCACAAGGGCCCCCACTCCATCGCCATCCTCTCAGAAGAATTTGCAGAAACGGACCCAGCGCGAGGCTTCATCAACGGCTTCACGATGCAGGCGGTTCGAGCAAACGGGGCCGCGTACCAGGCTGTGGGGTCCCACTCGGGCAACGTCGCACCGTGGGGGCCCGACCACCATGCCTGGTTCCGGAGACATTTCGGGCACGTCTTCGGCGTCTTTCTGATGGGTGACGACTTGCCGCTCGCCGAGAATCGAGTCACCCTCTCTGACACGCTGACAGACGAGGACGGCATTCCGGCCCCCAAGATCGCGTACCGACTGCACCCGAATGATCGGGCTATGATGGACTTCGCCATCGAGCGGGCAAAAGATCTTGCACGAGCTGTGGATGCCTTCGATATCAAGGTGAACGATTACAGGGTTCCCGGGAAGGGCTACGCTCCCCCGGCCTGGCATTTGCTGGGGACCTGCCGGATGGGCAGCGACCCGGGCGATTCAGTGACGAACCAGTGGGGACAGACTTGGGAAGTTCCTAACCTCTACATCATGGACGGCAGCTTGCTCCCGACCGGCGCAGCTATCAATCCCACGAGCACTATTGGAGCCGTCGCTCTCCGCTCTGCAACCCACCTACGGGACAACTTCATGGAAGCACGAACAACCACCAAGACACCGGGAAGTTAGAGTCGAGGACGTCTGTGTTCCAGGAATCTCGAGGCTTGCACCGTGTATTAGGAACGGTTTTCGGATTGGACGTGACCAACGATGGGCCCCGTGGTTTTGGTTGCCAAGCGTCCTCCGACCTAGATTCCGTGATCTGACCCGGCACGGCCAGCAACCTGGCGTGACGTCCTCAAACTTCGCCGAGAGAAAGTGATCCGGGGTATTTCCTAGAGTACACTCGACGGGGTCCGGGTCGATGACAAAGGCTGGTTGAAAGGCAAACGCGTGGCAGTCGTCGCCCCGAGAATCGCAGGACGGGAAGCCGTCGGGCAGGGCCGGCGCGCAGGACTGCGCCAGCCCCGACGCCTCGTGGGCCGGCTGCTCACCTACGCCATCCTCCTGTTCTGGGCGGTCGTCTGCCTCTTCCCGCTCTACTGGACCGCGACCA
>JAUJMG010000031.1:7950-19400 GCA_030446955.1 Thermomicrobiales bacterium | reverse complement strand
GGGCGGGGAGTGCGAGATTCGAACTCGCGAGGGAGGTTCTACCCCCCAACCCGCTTAGCAGGCGGGCGCACTAGACCAACTATGCGAACTCCCCATCGCGCGTAGTTTACCACGCCCTCCCGGTGCTTCAACCTGAGTGCCACCAGCCCGGGACAGCGACCCGATCTCCTTGCCGGCTCCACTCCACACAGCTGGAACGCCGCTCTCGCCCAGCTCTTCTACATCTGCATAGCCACCGGGCGGAGAGGGAGGGATTCGAACCCCCGGGGCTTTCGCCCAACTGTTTTCAAGACAGCCGCCTTAAACCGCTCGGCCACCTCTCCCTGTAGTCCTACATCCTCTTAGTACGTTGCCTTAGACCGCACAACGTCTCTTAGATAGCACCCCGAGCAATACGGCGGAGCCTTGCGTCTGACGACCGCTGTAAGCCGTCTGCTCCTGGCCAAACTGCCGGAAAATTGTAGCGTGTTGCGCCTCCCCGTCACAATGCTGGTCTAAGGGATATCACACGGGCTGTCGAGGTTTTGGTCATGGTAGACGTATGCCATTGGAACTCGCGACGGGGCTACCCGTCGCTCCTCCCTTCAGTCCGTCGGTGTGCGAACCGACATGAGCGCGAAGATGATCGGCCCGAGCGGGACGTGGGCCAGGGTAGGGTGACGCAGTCGCGCCTCAGGGTTGACTGTGTACGCGTTGCGGACGCCCCGGCGCTCGACCGAGATCATCTCCGCCGCGTCCAAATCCTTGACGATGCGCGCGACCTGGCGCTCGGTGATCCCCAAGGCGTCGGAGATCGCCCACAGTGTGGCACTCGAGTTGGCCGTCACGCAGAAGAGCATCCTCCCGTGACTCGAGAAGACCGTCCATGTGTGCCGTCGCTCTTCCATGCCCACCTCCCATCACCTTGACACCCCGCCGCCCGGCGCTTGGTCTACGTCATCTACGACATGAAATACATGTCATGAATCAATAGTCGATGAAGGCGTGGCGGCTGTGGCTGCGCCGTGGGCCAGCGTGCGCCAAAGACGGCAGGGATAGAGGCATCGGCGTGGCGAACATCCTGGTCGTGGATGACAACGGCGAGCTCTGCAA
This sequence comes from Thermomicrobiales bacterium, assembly GCA_030446955.1. Lineage (GTDB taxonomy): Bacteria > Chloroflexota > Chloroflexia > Thermomicrobiales > UBA6265 > LC2-1. The sequence continues at coordinate 18,308 of JAUJMG010000031.1, read as the reverse complement.
CCTCCTTCACGACCTCCTATCCGAGGAGGGCCACGATGTGCGGTGCGCTCTCCACGGATTGGCGGCGCTGGACGAGATAGCGCGAAGACTGCCCGACCTCGTCCTGACGGACATCCAGATGCCTCACCTCGATGGGATCGGCCTCCTCGGCTCCTTGATAGAGCGGGGTCTACGCATCCCCATCGTGCTGATGAGCGCGGTCCGCCAGCGCGAGTTGCCCCAGGGGGTGGCCTTCGTCGCCAAGCCGTTCGATCTCGATGATCTCCTAGCGACCGTCGAGCGTTCGCTGAGCACCGCGGCATAGGGAAGCCCCTCAGCACGGACGTCGAAGGGGGAAAAGCCGTGCCTACCGACGAGGTCGGTGGTATCCGCTCGACACCACCTAACCGGATTGGTGACAAGTCGGCCCGGTGTGGGAGTCGACGAAAGGGCGCCGCGCATCGATTAGCCGCTCGCCCTGGCCCCTCTTCTGCCTGATCCGGATGGCCTAGCGCGCCCAGGCAAGACGAAGGCGCTACAGGCGCGCGTCGGTCAGCGCCCAGTTCCTCGTTCAAGTCGCAACCGTGTTCTTCCTGTCCACGTCCACTTCCCGCCGTCCTGCGGGCACCACTAGGTCCTTGTCACCTTGGTTCATTGGTAGTCAGCCTGCGGTACGCGCTCATCCTGACATGAAGACCGAGGCCTACGCTCGCCAGGACGCCGTGGTGGAAAACAGCCGCCATGAGCCGCTTGGCTACCTTTCCCCTGACTTGTCGCCGGATCCAGCATTCACCGTCAGTTCGAAAGACTTCCCGTTCGTGGTTCGTTTGGGCCGAGGACCCCCGGGCCGTTGCCTCACGTCTCCATCTTCTGCTGCCATGCGACCAATCGTTGAAGCGCCGCTTGCCTCGCTGTCACAATCTCGCCCTGGACCCTCGCGGCCGGGGATGTACTGCGGCAGTAGCTAGCGCGGCAGACGAACGTCTGGACCGGACCGTGAGCTGTTGACCTTAAGTGGACCCGACGGGGTGATGGCCGTCCCCCACCCGGTCAACTTCCATCCCGACCCGGCTGGGGAACGGCCTCATGGTGATGGTGCAGCCCCTGGCGCTTCGTTGCCGTCTGGGATGCGCAATTCGTTACCCGTGATCCCGTGTTCCTTGGTCGTGAGACCGCTCGTCCCGTGACCTTGGAAGACGTCCCGAATGAGTCAGAGGCACGACTGATCTCATTCGATCACGTACCCCAGCCAGCAGCGGCGCAGTCAAACGCCGGTGGAGATGGGGATCGATGTCAACGTTTATCTTGTCAGGAGAACGAGCAGCTTATCGGCACCCTACGGCCGGAGCTCGTCGGCCCGGAGCGTGGCTCACATTCGTGCCGAGGAATCCGACGACGCCCAGATACGGATGGCGAGGACCGCTACGAGACCGGCGTAGCGACGTCATCCGGTGACTGGACTCTTTCCTCCTCGAGATCGTAGCCCTCAGGAAGGTCGTCCACATCAGGAAGCAGGCCGAGGATCATGTCCTCGGAGACTTCCGCGGTGGCCTGGGGGGTGGCCTCCGCTGCGCCGAAGTCGCCCTCAGCAATGGCGATCAGATCGTCAAGTGGCGACGCGCCAAGGCCCGCCGCGAACCAGAGGTGAACGGCCGTGCCTTCGCGGAAGATCAAGAAAGCTGCGTCAAGGAGCGTGCCCCGAAGCTCGAGCTTCGCCTGGAACGCGACACGATCATCTCCGACATTGGGCCCGCCCTTCGCGGCAAGATCCGAGAGCTGGAGCGCGTTCTGGTTCTGAATACCCTTGGCGATCTGGCTAACCGCGGGCTTAGCGTTGTTTTCGCTGTCAAACTCGAAGACAGTGAACTGGAAGATAAGGGGGGCACCAGGCTGAATCTCTGCAGCTTGATACGTCCGAGTGGCCCGGAGGAGCTGGCCCTCAAAGTTGTTGGGGATAGGCGTGGCCTCCTGAGCACCGGCTGCTGATGGATGCATACTCAAGAAGGTCCCCGCACCGAGCGCAAGACCGCCTATCGCGAATGCACGACGATTCATTCCCCCCCCTTAGCACGAGACGACCGGCTTCCGATAGCCGCTTGGAAGCCCTGTCGATTGTACTCGCCTCGATCATACGGAGACGGAAATTGGGCGTTGGCACCATGGTGGGGATCGGACGCTGTTGCGAATCTTGTCCCCTGATCCCGAGGACGACATTCATCCCCCTCGTCAAGGGATGCTGCTGCCCTCGTCGCCGAGCCTCCATCGTGCCGCTGGGTGGCTCATGACACGTTCTCATTGGTTAGAGGCGGGGCGGGTCGTTGGCGTGTTGCCGGAGGCCGCGTCGTTCCCACGTCTAGTCGCAGGACGGCGGAGGGATACGCCTTTACCGTCGCTTGGTTGCCACGATGACGGCGGCAGCAATGGTGGGAGTTCCCTTGAGAGGGTGCGTCCGGCAGAGCCGATGCTTGGTTCACGGGGTGCTGTCAACTTCTCAGGACGGTCGGGGTAGGGTCAGTCATCCGGTCGCTGGTCGCGTCTTTGTCGGCGCCTCCTCTTCCCAGGGAGCGTACGCATGAGCGACCCAAGCTTCGAGCGGCTAAGCGCCCCTTGGTCTTCGAGGTGCTATCTGTCCGTCCGGACGGAAACGCGAAGCGCCCCAAGCTGATCTTGGAGAGATCAGCGGAGTGGCCTGGATCCGTCTCCCTTCGACGCCACGAGTAGGCTGGTCTGATCCGACCTCCCGAGCCGTTCTCCAACGGCGAGCCACGCTGCCGCTGAGACGACGCACTTTCTCTAGCCGGGGACGAACCGGGTAGCTCGGGCGACATGCAGCGGTTGGAGCGAGGCCTGGAGAGGATCGTCGTTCGCCGGGGCCCTATGTGACGCGACCTCCCACCACACTCTGCTGGGAGGCAACGCGAGCCGGACCAATAGGTGGTTGTGGTTCGATAACCGACTGCCCCCCCAGGTAGGGCTGAAGGACGGACGGAATCTCAACCGTGCCGTCCTCTCGCTGGTAGTGCTCGATGATCGAGATCATGGTCCGGGGTAGGGCGAGGCCGGAGCCGTTCAACGTGTGGACAAACTGTGGTTTGCCGCCCCCGGCGGGCCGAAAGCGAATATTGGCCCGCCGTGCCTGGAAGTCGCGAAAAGTGGAGCACGAGGAGACTTCCAGCCATTCCTCCGTCCCGGCGGCCCAGGTTTCCAGGTCCACCTTGTTGGCGGCGGTAAAGGAGAGATCACCCGTGCAAATCTGGAGCAGCCGGTAGGGAAGCTCTAGCGCCTGCAGCACCTTCTCGGCGTCACGAAGCAGGCGCCGGTGCTCCTCGTCCGAAGTGTCGGGGTGGACGAATTTAACCATCTCTACCTTGTCGAACTGGTAGCCCCGCTTGATCCCGCGGACCTCGCGCCCGCCGGAAAGCTGCTCGCGGCGGAAGCAGGGCGTGTAGGCGACGTGGTAGATCGGCAACTGCCCCTCGTCGAGGATCTCTTCCCGATAGAGGTTGGTGACAGGAACCTCGGCGGTCGGAATCAGCCACTTGTCCTCCTCCGCGTCGTGGAAGAGGGTCTCCGAGAACTTAGGCAGGTTTCCGGTGCCGACCAGCATCTCCCCGAGCACGAGATAGGGCGGATAGACCTCGGTGTAACCATGCTCTCGGGTGTGAAGGTCTAGCATCCAGGTGATGAGGGCGCGCTGGAGGCGAGCACCATCCCCCCGCAAGACGTAGTTGCGGGAACCTGCAACTTTCACCCCGCGGTCGAAGTCGATGATCCCCAGCCTTTCCGCGATTTCCCAGTGCGGCTTGGGCGGGAAGTCAAAGACGCGCTTCGTGCCGTGCTCGGAGACCACGACGTTTCCGGACTCGTCGGGTCCGACAGGCACGCCCTTTGCCGGCAGATTCGGGACCTGGAGCAGGAGGTCGTGAAGCGCCGCATCGGTCGCGCGCGCCTCGTCGTCGAGACGCTGGATGTTCTCGCCGAGTAGACGAAGGTTATCGATGAGGCTCTGCCGCTCCGCGGGATCTTTGGCGCCCTTGACGAGCTTGGAGCCCTCGTTCCGCTCCGCCTTCAACGCTTCGACCTCCGTCAGGAGGGCACGACGGCGGGTATCTGTCGCGAGTATCTCGTCGATGGGCGCCTGGGTATTGAGGGTAGCGATTGCCGCGCGCACCTGTTCCGGTTGCTCCCGGATGAGTCGAAGATCGATCACCGCTGCCTACCTCCGGTCGTCGATGGTTCGTCGTCATTAAACAGCGCGACGCCCCGCGCAGGAGCGGGGCGTCGACGAGGGGCACCTTGGCGGACGAGGTCCGCACGCTCCTAGCCGGCGCTCAGCTGGGACTGAGCGCGTAGGCGGGGCCGACGGGCTGGAACCCGGGCAAAAACTTTTGCCATGACTCGGTCACATCGGAGTCGAGCCGTCGCTCGATGGTGTAGTACATGCCCGCTCGCGGTTCCGCTGGCACAGACTTGAGCGCCATGCGAGCCTGAGCGAGAGTCTTGCCCCCCTTGCGGTGGTTACACGTCTTGCAGGCGGAGACGAGGTTGTCCCACGCGTGGGACCCTCCTCGCGAGCGCGGGATGATGTGATCGATCGTGAGATCGTGTCCTCGCCGCCCGCAGTACTGGCAGGTGTAATTGTCGCGAATGAAGACTTCACGCCGGGTGAGCTTGACCCGAGGCCGGGGCCGACGGATCAGATAGGTGAGGCGAACGACGGAGGGGGAAGGAAAGACTCGCGACGCTGAAACCACCCCCCGGGGGTGAACCTCCAGCACCTCGGCCTTACCGTCGAGGACGAGAACGAGCGCGCGGCGGACGGTGCAGACGTTGAGCGGCTCGTAGTTCTGATTGAGGACAAGAACGGCGCTGTTCACCCTGCTGCTTCCCTCTACCGGGGTCAGGGTTGCCGCGGGGGACCTTCGCACTAGGTTCCGGTCGCAACCATCAGGTCTGCCGACTGGACGTTGATGAATCCTAGCACGCTCTTTCTCTAGGGCACAAGCGGTTCACCGATTAACGTTGCGTCCAGTCTGATCGCGCTGAGTGATTCCTGCCGCTGAGCGGGTAACCCTGGGAACGACCGTTTGGCGGGGACTGGCCGGCGGCGACGACCACGTCCATCCCCGCCGAATGATGGACCTCGGAACTGCCGCCTCACGAATGAGCCAGCCAGAAGGTTGAACCACCAGCCACATCGTTAATCAGCAGCGAGCGGTGGCACTTCCAGCACTGGACGGAGGTATTGGCCAGTGTAGGAGGCGGAGACCTGGACGATGTCCTCGGGAGTTCCTTCGGCCACGACGAGGCCGCCGCCGCTACCGCCCTCCGGCCCGAGGTCGATCACCCAGTCGGCGCACTTGATGACGTCCAGGTTGTGCTCGATGACGACAATGGTGTTGCCGCCGTCGGCGAGACGCTGGAGCACGCCGAGCAGGCGCTCGGTGTCGGCGAAATGGAGCCCGGTGGTCGGTTCGTCCAGGATGTACATCGTGCGGCCGGTGGCGCGGCGGGAAAGTTCCCCGGCGAGCTTGACGCGCTGCGCCTCCCCGCCGGAAAGCTGGGTGGCTGGCTGGCCGAGGTGGATGTAGCCGAGACCGACGTCGAAGAGGGTCTGGAGCTTGTTCCGGACCGCGGGGATGTTCTGGAAGAAGGCGAGCGCCTCCTCAACCGTCATGTCGAGCACGTCGGCGATCGACTTGCCCTTGTAGGTGATCTCCAGGGCCTCGCGGTTGTACCGCTTGCCGTGGCATACCTCGCAGGGGACGAAGACGTCGGGAAGGAAGTTCATCTCGATCTGGATGATGCCCTCGCCACGGCAGGCTTCGCACCGGCCGCCCTTCACGTTGAAAGAGAAGCGGCCCGCGAGGTACCCGCGTGCCTTCGCCTCAGGCATCGAGGCAAAGAGTTCCCGGATCGGGGTGAAGAGTCCAGTGTAGGTTGCGGGGTTGGAGCGGGGCGTGCGGCCGATCGGGCTCTGGTCGATGTCGATCACCTTGTCGAGGTGCTGGATCCCTTCCAGCGCGTCGTGGCTGCCGGGCTTGTCCTTGGCGCCGTGCAGCTCCTGGGCGAGGCGCCGGTGCAGGGTATCGGTCACAAGGGAACTCTTGCCGGAGCCGGAGACGCCGGTGACGCAGATGAAAGTGCCGAGCGGGAAACGCACGGTTACGTCGCGCAGGTTGTTTTCGGTCGCGCCGCGCAGGACGAGGGATTTGCCGTTGCCGGTCCGCCGCCGATCCGGGGTGCGGATGGACCGGGCGCCGCTGAGGAACTGGCCGGTGATGGACGCCGGTGTCCGCGCGATGTCGGCAAGGCGACCCTCGGCGACGACGTGGCCGCCATGCTCGCCCGCACCGGGACCGATGTCGATGATCCAGTCGGCGGCGCGCATCGTGTCCTCGTCATGCTCGACGACGATGAGGGTGTTGCCGATGTCCCGCAAACGGAGCAGCGTCTTGATGAGGCGGGCGTTGTCCCGCTGGTGGAGCCCGATGCTCGGCTCATCCAGGATGTAAAGCACCCCCATGAGGCTGGAGCCGATCTGGGTCGCAAGCCGGATCCGCTGCGCCTCGCCACCGGAGAGGGTGTTGGCGGAGCGGTCGAGGGTCAGGTAGTCCAACCCGACGTCGACCAGGAACCCGAGGCGCTCCCGGATCTCCTTCAGGATCTGACGGGCAATCAGGTACTCCCGCTCAGAGAAGGTGGCGGTTGGATCTTCGGCCGGGTCGGCCGCGAGGCGAGCAAACCAGGCCTGCAAATCCCGCGTGGGAGTTCGGGTCACGTCGATGATGGAGCGGCCACCGACCAGGACGGAAAGGGTCTCAGGCTTCAGCCGCGCCCCCTTGCAGGTGGGGCAGGGGCGTGCCGACATGTAGCGCTCGATCTCCTCCTTGATGTAGTCGGAGGAGGTGGTGTCGTAGCGGCGCTTGAGGTTGGGGATCACGCCCTCGTAGGCGACGTCGTAGGAGCGCATCCGGCCGTTGCGCGACTTGTAGCGAACGGTGACCATCTCCTCGTTGCTGCCGTAGAGGACCCGGGAGACGACGTCGGCGGGCAGATCGCGGACGGGCACGTCGAGGGAGAACTTGTACCGCTCGGCGAGCGCGTCCAGCAGCGCCTCGTACCAGGCGGCGCCCTCCTTGCCGGCGCGGACCCAGGGCGTGATGGCGCCCTGGGAGATGGTCAGCCCCCGGTTGGGGATCACAAGCTCCGGGTCGAACTCCATCTTGGTGCCGAGGCCCGTGCACTCAGGGCAGGCGCCGTGGGGCGAGTTGAAGGAGAAGTTGCGGGGCTCGATCTCCGTCAGGCCGACGATGCCGTGGACCGGGCAGGCGAACTTCTCGGAGAAGACCAGCTCGTCGCCGTCGATCACCTGGGCGACCGCGATGCCGCCGGCGATCCGGAGGGCCGTCTCCAGGGATTCAATCAGCCGCACCCGATCCGGGTGGTCCTCCTTGGCGACGCCCTCCTCGTGCTGGATCACCAGCCGGTCGACGACCACCTCGATCGTGTGCTTCTTGTATTTGGCCAGGTCGAGCTTCTCGTCGACGTCGCGGACCTCGCCGTTGACACGGACGCGGACGAAACCCTGACGGCGAATCTCGTCCAGGACGCCCTGGTGCTCGCCCTTGCGGTCCCGGATCACCGGAGCCAGAACCATGAGTCGAGTACCGTCCGGCTGATTCAAGATCTGGGCGGCCATCTGCTGGACGGACTGCTGGGCGATGGGCCGGCCGCAGATCGGGCAGTGGGGATGGCCGACGCGGGCGAAGAGAAGGCGCAGGTAGTCGTAGATCTCGGTAACCGTGCCGACGGTCGAGCGGGGGTTGCGGCTCGTGCCCTTCTGGTCGATGGAGATGGCGGGGGAGAGGCCGTCGATGTGGTCGATGTCGGGCTTCTCCATCTGGCCGAGGAACTGGCGGGCGTAGGCGGAGAGGGACTCCACGTAGCGCCGCTGACCCTCGGCGAAGATGGTGTCGAAGGCGAGGGAGGACTTGCCCGAGCCGGACAGCCCTGTGAAGACGACCAGCTTGTCGCGGGGAATCTCGACGTCGATGTTCTTGAGGTTGTGCTCCCGGGCGCCGCGAACGGTGATGTGGTCGTGTAAGGGCATGGGGCGCTGTCCCTGGTGGTGATGGGCCAGATCCCCGGTCGCGAGGGCGTTCAGAGGGGGATCCGAACAAACGATCGTAAGCGGCGAGTGTATCATAAAATGCGGTGGACGTACACCCCCGGAATGAGTTGGCAAGGAGGTCCCCGACGACGGGCAAACCGGGTTCAGCTGTCCCAGCTGGGGGCGTTCGGGTAGTTGACAGAACGTCGAGGCGGATGGGAGAATCGAACCTTGAGCGAGGCCAAGGACCGGGAGGAGTAGGCGTCGCCGGGGCCGACAGGGAACGGGGTCACCGATTGAGAACCCCGGACGGTTGACCGGACGCTGAAGTCGCCCGCGAGGTGGTGGGTCGAGGTGGAATGCTCATTCCACGGAGGCTTGCCCGGGAGCGCCCGTTAGCGCGCAATGAAGTGCGGCGAACCGGTTGACGGTGCGTCGAAGCAAGGTGGTACCGCGGCGTGACCCGTCCTTGCGCGTCGAGACGCGCGGGCGGGTTTTTTGTTGTTCATCACATGGAGCAGAGGCGGTCGCGCAGCCGCAGTCCGCCGTCTCCTCTGGAGAGGATAGGGAGGTTTCCGATGAGTGAGGCGACAGCGACGGCCATCGAGCAGGCTGCGGACGAGACCGGTTTGGCCAAGGCGTTCGATCCGAAGTCGATCGAGCAGGGGCTGTACGACCGGTGGGACGCGGCTGGCTATTTCGCGCCTTCCGAGGGTGACGGCAAGCCCTGGGTGATGATCATGCCCCCGCCGAATCTGACCGGCGAGCTGCACATCGGCCACGCGCTCTTTGTCTCCATTGAAGACGTGATGACCCGTTTCCACCGGATGCTCGGCGAGCCGACACTTTGGCTCCCGGGTGCCGACCACGCCGGGATCGCCGGCCAGTGGGTCGTGGAGAAGGAACTGGCGGGGGAGAGGCTGACCCGCCACGATCTGGGGCGGGAAGGGTTCCTGGAACGGGTCTGGGCCTACATGGACCGCTACCGGGGTCGGACGCGGGAGCAGCTTCGGATCCTGGGCGCTTCCTGCGACTGGTCGCGCTTTCACTTCACGATGGATCCGGGGCCGTCCCGCGCGGTTCGGCACGTCTTCAAGCACCTCTACGACAAGGGGCTGATCTACCGGGGGGAGCGGATCATCTCCTGGTGCCCGCGGTGCATGACGGCGCTGTCGGATCTCGAGGTGATCCACCGCGAGGAGCAGTCGTCGCTCTGGCACCTCGCCTACCCGGTCGAGGGCAGCGAGAACGGCGAGGTAGTGATCGTCGCCACGACGCGGCCGGAGACGATGCTGGGCGACACCGGAGTGGCGGTCCACCCGGAGGACTCCCGCTACGCGCATCTCATCGGCAAGACGGTGCGGCTGCCGATTGTGGATCGGCAGATTCCGGTTGTCGCGGACGAGGCGGTGGATCCGGCGTTCGGCACCGGGGCGGTGAAGGTGACCCCGGCCCACGATCCCAACGACTTCGAGATCGGCCGCCGGCACGGCCTCCCGATGCCGCTCGTGATGAACCTGGACGGCACGATGAACGAGGCCGCCGGGCCCTTCGCCGGGATGCCGGTGCCCGAAGCACGGCGGCGGGTGGTTGAGCGGTTGGAGGCGGACGGCGCGCTGGTCAAGGTGGAGCCTCATACTCATTCCGTTGGGCATTGCCAGCGGTGCGACACGGTGGTCCAACCCCTGGTCAGCAAGCAGTGGTTCGTCAAGATGGCGCCGCTTGCAGCGCCGGCAATCGAGGCGGCGAACGATGGCCGGGTGACGTTCGTGCCGGAGCGCTTCAAGGGCGTCTACCTGAACTGGCTCGAAAACATCCACGACTGGTGCATCTCGCGCCAGCTCTGGTGGGGGCACCGGATCCCGGTCTGGTACTGCCGCGACTGCAGCGAGGTGACCGTCACGACGCAGGAGACCCTCACCGCGTGCCCGGCTTGCGGAGGGGCGGTCGAGCAGGACCGGGACGTGCTCGACACCTGGTTCAGCTCGGGGCTTTGGCCCTTCTCCACCCTCGGGTGGCCGGAGCAGACCGACGACCTGCGGCGCTTCTACCCCGGCACGATGATGGAGACGGGCTACGAGATCATCTTCTTCTGGGTGGCCCGGATGGTCTTCTTTGGCCTGGAGATCATGGGCGAGGTGCCCTTCTCGACGGTCTATCTCCATGGGATGGTCCGCGACGCCGAAGGCGCCAAGATGAGCAAGACCAAGGGGAACGTGCTCGATCCGATCGGGATCGCGGAGGAGTACGGCGCCGACGCGCTGCG
>JAUJMG010000031.1:0-7850 GCA_030446955.1 Thermomicrobiales bacterium | reverse complement strand
CCGGGGAGCGGGACGTTGCGGCCGAGGAGGATTTCGCCGTTCTGATCGATCTGGTGCGAGCGATCAGGAACGCCCGGGCCGAGGCGAACGTGGAGCCGGCGCGCTGGATCGCCGCCGATGTCTTCGCGGCCGGACGCACGGCTGCGTTCGAAGCGGCCCGGCGGGAGCTTGGCTCGCTGGCCCGGATCGACGACGAGCTCCTGCGACTCCGCGCCGGGATGCCGGTCGCTGGCGAGCAGGCGCTCACGGTGGTGGCGGGGGACGCGGCGGCGGTCCTGCCACTGGCCGAGATGGTGGATCTGGAGGCAGAGCGGGCGCGGCTGCGGCGAGAGATCGCCGAGGCCGAGGCGGAGCGCGACCGGGCCAAGGGGCAACTCGCGAACGAGCGCTTCGTCTCCCGCGCGCCGGCGGCGGTCGTGGAGGTGCAGCGGCGGCGGCTGGCGACATCCGAGGAGCAACTGGAGGTGCTGGGGCGCCGGCTCGACCAGCTCGGTGGCTGAGGGGGCCGCGCAGCTTGATCGGGCGTTTTACGCCCAACCGACAGTCAACGTCGCGCGCGCGTTGCTGGGCTGTGTGCTCGTCACCATCCAGGGTGGAGGGGAGACTCGGGGCCGGATCGTGGAGACGGAGGCGTACCTCGGCCCCGACGATCCGGCCTCCCACGCCGCCACCCGGCGCACCGGGGGCGCAACGGCGATGTGGGGTCCGGCGGGGATCGCCTACGTCTACCGCTCCTACGGCATCCACGCAATGTTCAACGTGGTCTGCGAGCCCACAGGCGCACCCGGCGCGGTGCTGATCCGGGCGCTGGAGCCTATCGGCGGACTCGACCTGATGCGAGAACGCCGCGGTCAGGTGCTCGACCGCCTGCTCTGCGCGGGACCAGGCCGGCTGTGCACGGCGATGGGGATTACGCTGGAGGACCACGGCCAGGATCTGACCGCCAGCACGAGCGTGTGGATTGAACAGGGCGTCCAGGTCGCCGGCGTCGTGGCAAGCGGACGGGTCGGCATCAGCCGCGGAACGGAGGCGCCCTGGCGCTTCTTCGAGGGCGAGAGCCGGTACGTGTCGGCGCACCGGCGGGGCGCGCCGGTCGAGTGAGATCGGGCCTGTGCTAGCATGACCGCAAGCCCCGCCGTGTCCCCTTCACTGCTTCTGACGTGTTCCTGAACGAGGTTGCTCCGATGCCGATCCGGCTCCTGACGACCGAGACGATCGGCAAGATCGCCGCCGGCGAGGTGGTGGAGCGGCCGGCGTCGGTCGTGAAGGAGCTGCTGGAGAACGCGCTCGACACGGGAGCCCGCCGAATCTCCGTTGAGATTCGGAACGGTGGCAGCGACCTGATCGAGGTGGTGGACGACGGCCACGGGATGGGGCCGGAGGACCTCGCCGCGGCGATCCAGCGGCACGCGACCTCCAAATTGACCGCGTTCGAGGATCTGGACAGGCTGCGTACGCTCGGATTTCGGGGCGAGGCGTTGCCGAGCATCGCAGCGGTGGCGTCGCTCACCATCGCGTCGCGGACGGCCGAGGTGCCGGTCGGATCGGCAATCCGGGTGGAGTTCGGCGCGATCGGTCCTGTCGAAGCGGTTGCTGCCCCGGCCGGAACGCGGGTTTCGGTGCGGGACCTGTTCTCCAACGTGCCGGCCCGGCGCAAGTTTCTCCGCCAAGCCTCGACGGAGACGGGATACGCAACTCGTGTTGTCTCGTCCTACGCGGCTGCCTACGCGGACGTGGCGGTCACGCTTTCAGTGGATGGCCGCCGCGTGTTCGGGACAGACGGGGCAGGGGACGTGGTGGCTGCGGCGACGGGCGTCTACGGGCCGGACGTGGGCCAAGCCGCGCTGCGGCTGGGACCGCTCGACGAGGCGGCGGCGGTGCCCGGGGTCACGGTATCGGGTTGGGTCGGGGCACCGGCGGTGACGCGGTCGCACCGGAACGGCCTGGTCTTTTTCGTCAACGGACGATGGATCCAAAGCCGGGCGCTCTCGTTTGCACTGGAGGAGGCCTACCACAGCCTGCTGATGGTGGGCCGCCACCCGGTGGCCGTGGCGCATCTGGCGCTGGACCCATCCGCGGTCGACGTCAACGTCCACCCCACCAAGGCTGAGGTCAAGTTTGTGGATGAGCGGGCGGTGTGCCGGGCGGTCCAGCGCGCGGCCCACGCCGCGTTGCTCGGTGCGCCGCGGGACACCCTGCCGCGGGTTCACCTTGCGGCCTCCTCCTGGCAGACCGAGCAGCGGCCGATGGAACTGCCCCGCCCTCGCTGGGAGGCGGACCGGAATGGGGGGCGAGAGCCGGACAAGGCCGACGAGCGGGTGCCGGAGGAGGAGAAGCACGCTTCCGGCCTGCCGATCCTGCGGGTGCTGGGCCAGGTCGGCGGCACCTACATCATTGCCGAGGGACCGCAGGGGATGTACCTGATCGACCAGCACGCCGCCCACGAGCGGGTGCTGTACGAGAAGATCCTGGCCCAGATCAGCGGACGGATGGCCGACAAGCAGCCGTTGCTGGACCCGCTGATCGTGGACCTCTCCCCGGAGGAACTGGCGATCTACGAGCGTTCGGCGCCGGAACTGGCGCAGATTGGGTTTGAGGTCGAGCCGTTCGGCGAGGGAGCGGTCGCGGTTCGGGCGGTGCCGGCGCTGATGCGGAACGTGGATATTGCCGAGCGGCTGCGGTTGATCCTGGGGGAGTTGGCCGAGGGCGGGGCGGGGAACTCCTGGCTCGACTCTGTGGCCATCAGCACGGCCTGCCATACCTCCATCCGCGCCGGGCAGACGCTCTCCTTGCCCGAGATGCGGGAGTTGGTGGCGGAGTTGGAGCGCTCCTCCCAGCCGCGCGCCTGCGGCCACGGACGGCCGACGATGCTGCACATGGCGCAGGCGGATCTCGAGCGCCAGTTCTCCCGCCGCTGATGAGTGCGGCTCGTCCTCCAATCGATAGACCGCTCGCGGCCCGAACCTGTGCCAGCGTGCGTCCGTTCAACACGCTCAGGGTGCTGGTGGCGCAGGCGCCGCCGCTCCGACCGAGTCCGGTTCGCCGGTTGCCGGGGCGTCGTCGTTGAGCCGGGCCAGCAGGGCGTCCAGCTCCTCGTCGTCGAGCTTCCGGAACAACGGCTCCGGCGGGGGCAGCGTGCGGCCCGCCGGCAGCGCTCGCGGTTCCCAGGTCAGTGATGCCACGTCGCCGGTGTCGCCCAAGTAGCCGTGCAGCCGCTGGGCGGAGAACGGGAGGAACGGGGCCGTTAGGACCCGTAGATTGCTCACCACCTGCAGCGCCACCCAAAGTCCCGTCCGAGCCCGGTCCGGGTCGGTCTTGAGCGTCTTCCAAGGCTCAGTCTCGTCCAGGTAACGGTTCAGGGCACGTGCGAGATCGAGGACCTGGCTCAGTCCATCCCGTAGCTTGACCGCTTCCAATCGGTCAGCAGCAGCGAGGAAGCAGGTGCCGATCTGATCCAGCATCGCTTGGTCCCGAGCTTCCAGCGGGCCAGGCTCCGGCACGACCCCGTCGAGGCGACTCTGGAGGAAGCGGAGGAGCCGGTGGACGGCGTTGCCGTAAGTGGCGACAAGTTCGTCGTTGTTGCGGCGCTGGAACTCGTCCCAGGAGAAGTCGGTGTCGCGGGTTTCGGGAGCGTTGATGGTGAGAAAGAAGCGGAGGGCGTCCGGGTCGAAGAGCTCGAGAAACTCGTGCAGCCAGGGCAGCCGCTCGGTGGTATGGGATCGGCTGGACGAGAGCTTCTGGCCGCGAAGGGTGACGAACTCGTTGGCGGGGACATCGTACGGCAGGGTCAGGCCGCCATAGCCCATCAGCATGGCCGGCCAGATGATGGCGTGGAACGGGATATTGTCCTTGCCGACGAAGTAGTATGCCCGCGCCGGGGCGTTGCCGTTCGCATCGAGGGCCCACCAGCGCTTCCAGGCGTCCGGCGTTCCCTGCAGATCCGCCCACTCGATGGCCGCTGAGAGGTAGCCGATCACGGCGTCGAACCAGACGTAGATGCGCTTGTCCTCGTAGCCGGGGACGGGGATGGGGACGCCCCAGTCGATGTCGCGGGTGATCGCACGCGGCTTTAGCCCTTCCCGGATCCAGTTCTCGGTGAATGCGGCGACGTTGGGGCGCCAGTGCTCCTTGCTGGCCTCGATCCAGGCCAGCAGGGAATCGGTGAACTTCGGCAGATCCAGGAAGAAGTGGGTCGTTTCGCGCGTCACCGGGGTGGCGCCGGAGAGCTTCGATCGCGGGTTGATCAAGTCCACCGGGTCAAGGGTGCGGCCGCAGTTGTCGCACTGGTCGCCGCGGGCATCCGGGTAGCCGCAGTGAGGGCAGGTGCCCTCGATGTAGCGGTCCGGCAGGAACCGCTTCGCTTCCGGGTCGTATGCCGCCTCGGTTGTCTCCTCGAAGAGGTATCCCTGCTCTCGGAGGCGGAGAAAGACGTCTTGGGTGACCCGGTAATGGTTCGGCGTGCCGGTCTCGGTGTAGAGGTCGAAGGAGCATCCCAGGGCCTCGTATGACGCAGCAATAATCCGGTGGTTCTCCTCGGCGACTTGGCGGGGTGAAACGCCCCGTCGGTCCGCCACCACCGTGATCGGGGTGCCATGCTCGTCCGACCCGGACACCATCAGGACATCACTGCCGGCCATGCGATGGTACCGGGCAAAGATGTCCGACGCGAGATTGGGAACCGCGTGGCCCACGTGTCGGGGACCGCTGGCGTAGGGCCAGGCGACGCCAATAAAGATGCGGCGTCGCGCCAACTGTTGTGTGTCAGATTCGCTCATCGGTAGTATCCCCGCCAGTCATTGATGCGGACGCGGAGCACGTCCGTCAGGTTGTGCCACGTATCTCGCGCAGGATGGACTTTACTCTGCTCCCCGTAGGTCCAGACGACCGGCACGGCACAGATTCGGTAGCCGAGCCGCCGTGCCACGACCAGCATCTCCACATCGAAAGCCGTCACGCGGGGACCCGAGATCGTCTCGCTGGGGTCGGCGTAGAGGCGGCTCCGCTTCAGGATCTGGGTCACAACCTCACCGCGAAAGAGTTTGAAGCCGCACTGGGTGTCCTGAATGCCGGGCAATACCAGCATCCGGACGAGCCAGTTGAACGCCCGACCCATCACGTGTCGGTAGTGGGGCTCGCCCACGCGCCGGGCACCGGCACCTTCCCGGGAGCCGATGGCGACATCGCAGCCTCCGTTGACCGCTCGGCGGAGATCGTCGAGAAACCTGAGCGGCGTTGCCAGGTCCGCGTCCGAGAAGGCGATCAAATCGCCCCGGGCCGCGTGCATTCCGGCGCGGAGAGCCGCGGCCTTGCCCCGGTGGGGGATCGTTAGCACCTGGAGCCAGGGCTGCCCGGCGGCGAAGCGACCAGCGACATCAGCCGTTCGGTCGGTGCTGCCGTCGTCGACGAGGATGACCTCCATCGCCGATCCACGAGCCTCCACGAAGGAGGTCACAGCGGCCAGGGTCTCGGCGAGACGGTGCTCCTCGTTGAACGCCGGGATGACCAGGGAAAGTTCCGGTTCGTTCTCCTCGGTGGGCGACCCGTGACTCGAACCGTCCACCTCGTGGCCAACCCCCGAACGCGTTTCCTCGCTGGCTCCAAGCGGCGGATTGTAGCACGGTGCGGCGGCTCTTCCCTGTACGGGCGCTTCCGCGCCCTTCTGCAGGCGAAGGCAGCCAGGCGTTCTGAAGGGGAGAGACTCGTCTCATACAGCCGAGCTATAGACGGTCGTCCAAGGCGAGTTGCCGCCGGAGCTTCGAGGCGAGGAGTACCCGCTAGTCTTGATTGGGCCGGCGATGGCCCGCACCAAGGCTTCGTGGTGCACGAACCTGGACGGGCGAGAGCGGAGGAGGGCGGATCTACCCCTTGATCCCGCCGGCTGTCAGGCCCTGGACGATGTGGCGCTGCACAAAGAGCACCAGCACGATCACCGGCAACGTGATCAAGGTGGCTGCGGCGCTGATGGCTCCATAGTTGATGCTCGAGTAGCCCATGAAGTTGAAGACCGCGACCGGCAGAGTCTTGGTGTTGGTGGAGGTGAGCACCAGCGAAAACATGAAGTTGTTCCAGGAGAAGATGAACGCAAGGATGGCCGAGGCGACGATCCCAGCTTTGCTCAGTGGGAGGCTGATTCGCCAAAAGGTGCCGAAGACGCTTGTCCCGTCGACCCGGGCCGCCTCCTCCAGTTCCCGCGGCAGATCCTCGAAGAAGCCAACCATGAGCCAGACGATGATGGGCATCGTGACGATCAGGTGGGAGAGGATCAGCGAAGAGTAGGTGTCGATCATGTGGAGCCGGGAGAAGACGATGTAGAGCGGGACCAGGAAGCTGATCCCGGGCATGATACGGGCGGTGAGGATGGCGAGGCCGAGGCCGTTCTGCTTGTAGCGGGCGATGCTGTAGGCGGCTGGTAGGCCGAAGAGGAGACCGAGGAAGGTCGAGCCGGCCGCGATGATCATGCTGTTGATCGTGAAGTCAACGAAGGGGTTACTCGGGTCCTGGAAGAGGGCCCGGTAGTTTTCTAGGGTCGGCGTGAAGGAGAGAAACTTGGGCGGGTAGGACTGCGCGTCGACCAGTGTCTTGAACGAGTTGATGATCATCCAGTAGAAGACGAAGAGAAACGGGATGAGGATGACGAGCACCAACAGGTAGAAGAGGAATTGCTTGACGAAAGTGCCAGCCCGCCGCCGGGGTTTGGTTGTGGCTGCTGTCGTCGGTCTCGCGGCCGTTGCGGTCACCGCGCTCATTCTGCCGCCCTTCGGACACGTAGGAGCAAAATCGACACGCCCATGACGAGCATGAAGAAGAACACGAGGATCGACGATGCGTAGCCGAGGTGGTAGTAGTTGAAGGCGTTCTGGAAGGTGTAGATGTTCAACGTCTCCGAGCTGTAATCGGCCCCGCCCTGCGTGATTACCTGGATGATGTCGAAGGTTTTCAGAGCGTCGATGGCCCGGAAGAGCACGGCGACTACAATCGTTGGGCGCAGCATCGGGAGGGTGAGATCGAACAGAATCCGGGTGGGGCTGGCGCCGTCGATCCGGGCCGCTTCGTAGGGTTCAGAGGGCAACGACGAGAGGCCCGCCAGGGTGATGAGGGTGATAAACGGCGTCCACTCCCAAATGTCGACGATGGCGAGGGCGGGAAGCACCCAGCGGGCGTCGCTGGTCCAAAGCACGATCGGTAGATTGAGTTGCTCGAGGAAGTAGTTCAGCACGCCGAGGTTGGGGTCGAAGATTGTCGTCCAAACGAGAGCGATCGCGACGGGCGTCGCGACCATCGGGAACAGGAAAATCGTTCGAATGAGCCCCTTGCCGAGGAACTCCCGGTTGAAGATCAGGGCAATCGCAACGCCAAGTACGGTCTCCACGGAGACGGCCAGGATGGTGAAGTAGAACGTGCGCCAGACCGACGGCCAAAAGCGGCTGTCAGATGTGAGAAAGGTGACGTAGTTCTTTAGCCCGACGTAGGTGGGCGGGTCGAGCGCGGAGAACTCCCAGCGCTGCACGCTCATGTAGAGCGTGTAGACGACCGGAAAGAGCATGGTCAGCAGCAGAACGATCAGGGCCGGGATCGGAAAAATGCGGTCCGGGCGACGCTCGATGTAGCCCATGAACCGGGACCACGGGGACGAGGAAGGCGCGGCGGGGCGGGGGGGCGGGGGGCGCGCCCCCCGCCCCGGGGGCCGGTTCGGGGGGGCGGGCGGGGCCCGGGCCGACCCCCCGGGGGCGGTGGGTTTTGTTTCGGGGTTGGTGGGGTTTTGCCCCCCCCCCCGGGCCAACGTGGCCGGGGTAGCGGCGGGGGTCACCGGGCCCCCGGGGGCCCCCCCCCCAGCCCCCAGCACCCCAGGG
>JAUJMG010000030.1 GCA_030446955.1 Thermomicrobiales bacterium | reverse complement strand
GTGCGGGAGGCGGAGCTGCCCGCCTGGTACGAACTTTGGTTGATCGCGTGGTCTTGCGTGCTTGAGCGGCCGGGCTCAGCCCCGGGGACGCATCCCGGGGCACGGAGACACCGGCGCCGGAAGGAAGGACAACACCTCAGACCGATTGGCTATGACAGGATGAGTGAACGGGTGGACACCATCACCCGCCCAGATGGATCAACTCCGTCTCCACCTCGGCCAGGACCCCGAGTTCGACCCGGGATTCGATGAACCGGATGACCGTCGCCAGCATCTCGTCGGCATGGGCGGAGCTGTTGCTGACGCAGACGACGGCAAGCGTTGCCACCCGCTGGTCGTCCAAGTCCTCCACCTCGGCGATCCCAACATTGAACTGGTTCCGGACGCGCTGGGTGAGCGAGCGGACAACCTTTCGTTTGTCCTTCAGCGAAAAGCTGCCCTCCAAGTAGAGCCCGACCCGTGCCGCCCCAATCGCGATCGTCATGCTCCCTCATCCCGGCGCCGCGTCGCGACGAGGCGCGTCTCCTCGCCGTCCCGGTGCCATTCCCAGGCGAGACCAAGCGCGGAGGCAATCGGGGCGGCGACGCCATGGAAGCGGGCCGCGAGATTCGGGTCGACGCCAAAGACGGCGCAGAGGTCGGGGTCGGGCCAGCCGGAGATCGTCGCCTCGGACCGATCTGGATCGAACTGGGTCTGCACCACCTCGGCGCCGACCGCGCGGAAGTTGGTGAGCATCGCGTCCATGAACTCGGCGGCGTCCCAGGCCCGGGAGGTATCCCAACCGCGCACGAAGATCTGCCCGACGCCCTCGGCCCACTCATCTACCGAGAGGCCGCGAGACTGGAGAAAAGATGCCGTGACGATGAAGGTTCCCTGAGCGTTGCTCTGAGCCTGCTCAAGCAGTTCCTCTGTCGTGTAGTCGTCAAAGATGTGGTCCGGTGTCGTCTCCGCGCTCTCGCTCCCATCCAGATCGCCCATCATCCCTCCTGTCCTGCCGCGCATCCGGTGCTGAGCGGCTGGTCGCCCTCTGGAATTCGGAGAAAGCATCCTCCGCGCCAACAGCCGCCCCACAGCTGCCCAGACAATCGTCCTGCCTCAGATCACGTTGTGCTCCTGCGCCAACGCGCCCTCCCGGAAGCGGGACGGACGAAACGGGGCAATGTCCACGGTGCGAGCGGCGCCTTCGAGGACCAACTCCGCGATACACGCGCCGATGGCCGGTCCCTGCATGAACCCGTGGCCGCTGAACCCGGCCGCGACTGCCAGCCCCTCCGGCTCTCCGACCCATCCGAGCAGCGGGTTGTCATCGGGCGTGATCTCGTAGAACCCCGCCCACCCGCGCCGCACGTTCGCCTCCTCGAAAACCGGCGCCCGGCTGACGAGCCGCTCCACCGTCGCGAGCATCCAGGCCTCGCCGACGGTCTTGTCAAAGCTGCTCGGCTCCTCCGGGTTGCCCATGCCAAACAAGAAGCCGCCGCTCTCGGGGTGGAAGTAGAGCCCGGTGGCGAACTCGATCGTCATTGGCAGCGAGGCCGGGAGGCGATCGAAGGGCTCCGTGATGAAACTCATCCGCCGGTAGGGCGACACCGGCAGATCCACCCCCGCCATCTCCCCCACGAGCCGTGTATACGGCCCGGCGCAAAGGATCACCAGCGGCGTCGCGACGGGCCCATGTGCGGTCTCGACACCCATCACCCGACCGGCTTCGATGCAAATGCCGGTGACTGGCGTCTCCTCCGCGATCTCCACACCGCGCCACCGTGCCGCCTCGGCGTAGCCCATCGTCGCGCCGGAGGTATCCACCCAGCCGTCTTCGGGACAGAAGGTGCCGCCGATCACGTCGTCGAGCAGGACGTGCGGATTGAGGTCGGCGATCTCAGCGGGCGTCACCCACCGGGCCGGGACGCCGAGCGTCTGCTGGAGCGCGAGGTTGCGGCGAAAGACCGGCTCCTGGTCCGGCTCCGTGAGCAGGAAGAGGTAGCCCTGCTGCTTGAGTCCGATGTCCCGCCCGAACCGCTCCTCAAAGGTTTCCCAAATGCGGACGCTGTGGGTCGCGAGCCGGATGTTGGTCTCCGTCGAGAACTGCTGCCGGATGCCGCCCGCCGCGTCGGCGGTGGCGCCGCGTCCGATCGCGTCCTTCTCCAGGACCAGGATGTTCGTCATCCCGCGCTCGGCCAACTCGTACGCGATCGCGCAGCCCATGATTCCCGCGCCGACGATGACGGCGTCCGCCGTACTCCGCACTCCGTTGATCTCCGTTCCGTTTCTCGGCCGACAGCCGCAAAGAAGTCGCCCAGATGGTCGACGGCGATGATACGCGACCGCTCCCGCCTGCCTCGCTTCAAGCGCATCAGTGCCCGGTTCCTTCCGTCTCCGATTGACGCCTTCCGCCTGCGGCTCTACCTTGCGCCGGCCGTTGATGCTCGTTTGGATGTCTGAGGAGGCTCGTTCCGATGGCAAAGCAGGATCGCACCTTTGACGCGCTGATCATCGGCGGCGGCCACAACGGGCTGGTGGCGGCGTGCTACCTGGCCAAGGCGGGGTTTCAGGTCTGCGTGCTGGAGCGATACATTGGGGTCGGCGGCGCGGCCTACACCCAAGAGATTCACCCCGGCTTCCACCTCTCCGAGGGGTCCTATGTGCTCTCCCTGATGCCCCGCGGCATCCTGGACGACCTGGGCGCTTGGGACGGCATCGAGCTGATCGGGCGGAACCCTCGCTTCTTCATGCCCTTCCCCAACGGCCGCTCCCTCGTCGCCTGGGAGGACCAGGAGCGCTTCCTGGCCGAGATCGCCAAATTCTCCCCAAAGGACGCCGCCAACTACCCCTACTACGACGCCTTCGTCGAGAAAGCGGCTGCGGTCATGGACAAATTCGTCCTCCGCCAGCCGCCCACCTTCGCCGAGTTCGCGGCGGAGTTCGGCAGCCCGGAGGACGCCCGCGTCTTTCAGAAGATGATCCTCGGGTCGGCAGCGGACGTCGCCGAGTACTTCTTCGCGAGCGAACAGATGCAGGCCGTCGCCGTCGCCTTCGGCCTGATCGGCACCTTCCGGGGGCCGCGCGACGCCGGCACCGCCTACGTCAAGCTCTACCACTCGATGGGCAACGTGACGGGCAAGCGCGGCCAATGGGCCTACGTCAAGGGCGCGATGGGCAGCGTCTCCCAGGCACTCGCCAACGCCGCGCGGAGGGAAGGCGCGACCATCCTGACTGGAAAAGAGGTGGCCCAGGTCTGTGTCCTAGACGGCCGCGTGACCGGTGTCGTGACGACGGACGGGGAGGAGTTCCACGCGCCGGTCGTCCTCTCCAACGCTGATCCGAAGCGGACCTATCTCAAGCTCGTCGATGCAGCAGACCTACCCGCCGAGTTCGTCCGGGATATCGAGGCGATCCAGATGGACTCGCCGGTCATGAAACTCAATCTGGCCATGGAGGAGCTTCCCCGGTACAACGGCCTCGCCAACGACGAGCAGTACAAGGCCCGTACCGGCGGCGTCTTCATCGGCCCTAGCATCGACTACCTGCAGCGCGCCTACGAGGACGCGCGCAGCGGCCGCCCCTCAGATTATCCGTTGATGAGCGTCCACACCCAGTCGGCGGTCGACCCCAGTGTGGCGCCGGAAGGCAAGCACACCCTCTCGATCTTCACCCAATACTTCCCGTACGAGCTGGCGGAGGGCACCTGGGACGAGCGGCGGGAGGAGATCGCCGACCACGCCCTGAACCGCTTCGCCGAGTACGCCCCCAACGTTCCCGGCGCCGTCGTGGCCCGTCAGGTCCTCGGCCCGCCCGATATCGAGGCCCGGTTTGGGCTCACCGGCGGCCACATCTTCCAGGGCGAGCTGGTCCCGGAGCAAGCGTTCGACCTCCGCCCCGTTCCCGGCTCCCGCACCTACGAGGGTCCCATCCGCGGTCTCTACCTCTGCGCCGCCGGGGCCTGGCCGGGCGGTTGTGTGATGGGCGCCCCCGGCCACAACGCCGCCCACGAGGCGATCGCCAATCTCAGGGCCGGGCAGCACCGCTAGGGCGACTTGCAGACCCATCAGACCGGCGGGTGCGGCAGATGGGCGCACCGAAGGGACGTTGACGAGTGACCCCGAACACGACGTTGTTGGTGCTCGTCAGCGGCGCGCCGGGAAGCGGCAAGACCACCCTCGCTCGGCGTCTCGCCCCCGAGCTCGGGTTCCCCCTCCTGACGCGGGATGGCTTGAAGGAGACGCTCCTGGATGTCCTGGGCGCTCCTGATCGCTCCGCCTCGCAGCGCCTCGGAGCAGCGTCCTACGCGCTCCTCTACGCCGTCCTCGATGCCCTCGTCGGGACGATCCCCGGCGTCATCGCCGAGAGCAACTTCGCCCGCGGGCGAGCGGAGGACGAGCTGCGGCCCCTTGTCGCGCGTTCCCGCGCCGTTCTCCTGCATTGCGGGACGACGCCCGAAGAGGTCGAGCGCCGCATCGTCGCCCGGTCGGGGACTGGGGATCGGCACGCCGGGCATCACGACGCGGAGGCGCTCCCCAGCGTCCTGAAGCGGCTCGCCGAGGGAGCGTTCGATCCGCTGGACTTGCCGGCGCCGGTCCTCCGGATAGACACCACCAACGGTTATGCCCCCCCCTTGCCCGACATCGTGCGGTTTCTCCGGGAGGCGCCGATGCGGACAGGGCTTGCGAACATGCCCTAATCGGTCCCCGCGGCCGACCGGACATGCCCTTCAGCCCTGCTGCGCCGGCGGACTGCGCTCGCTGGTGGCGGCCGCTTCCCCTGTCTACATCTAGTCTGCCAGCCTCAGTGCCGCGAGGAGCAGCACATTCGCGCCAGCTTCGATGTCTGCCGGCTCGCTGAACTCCTCTTCGCAGTGGCTGAGGCCGCCGCGGGAGCGGACGAAGATCATGCCCGCCGGGCCCCGATCGGCGACATATTTGGCGTCGTGCCCCGCGCCCGACCAGAGCCGGTGCTGGGGCAAGCCGAGCTCCTCGCAGGCCGCCGCGATCTCGCCGACCACCCCGACATCGAACGGCGTCGCCTCGCTCGTCCAGAATCGGTCGACCGTCACGGACACGCCGGTTTCGGCGCTGAGCTGCTCCGCTTGGGCCCGGAAGCGCTCCACCATCCCGTCCAGGGTTGCAGGGTCGGGGTGGCGGAAGTCGGCGCTCATTACGACGCGACCCGGCACGGTGTTGATGAGGTTCGGCTCGGGCACCAAGCGCCCAACCGTGCCCACCGCGATCTCGTCCGTCTCCCGCGCCAGCCGGTCCACCGCAGCGACGAGGCGAGAGGCCGCCACGAGCGCGTCGCGCCGGAGGCGCATCGGGCTTGGCCCTGCGTGGTCGGCCTGCCCTTCCACCGTGACATTCAGCCAGGTGATCCCGACGATGCCCTCAACCACACCGACCGGCACCCCGGCGTCCTCGAGGACCGGGCCTTGCTCCACATGCAGTTCGAGATAGGCTGCCGCCGACTCTGGCCGGTCCTCCTCCCGGCCCAGATAGCCGATCCGCCGCAGCTCATCTTCAAACCGCACCCCATCCCGGTCGGCCCGATCGTAGGCGTAGGCGCGGTCGAAGCGGCCGCCGACGACCCCCGACGCGAGCATTGCCGGCTCGAACCGGACCCCTTCCTCGTTGGTCCAGTTCACCACCTCGATGGGATGGCGTGTCTCGATGCCCGCCGCGTCCAGCGCGCGCACCGCCGCCAAGGCGCCGAGCACGCCCAGCGGCCCGTCGAACCGGCCACCGCGCCGCACGCTATCGATGTGCGACCCGAGCAGCACGGGAGCAATCCGCTCGCGGCCCTCCCGCCGCCCGGTCATGTTCCCGAGGTCGTCGACGCGGACCGCCAGCCCCGCTTCTTCCATCCAGTCCCGGAGGAGGTCCCGACCAACACGGTCTTCGTCCGACAGCGCAAGCCGGGTCACCCCGCCCCCGGCCGTTGCACCAACCCGGGCCAGATCCTCTAACCGGCCGTGCAGCCATTCCGCGTCGATGCGCGGGTTCGCCTTCATGGTCGCCCGATCTCCTCCATCCGCCCAACGGCGCTGGCGGTGCGTCACACTCGATGTGCCACCAGCCGTCTCTCGTAGGGGCGACGCATGCGTCGCCTCCGTGGCTCCCTGGCCGGCAAGCGGGCGACGCGTGCGTCACCCCTACCCGATGCAGCGGCATTGAGGGTCCGCTAGCCGACGATGATGAGCTCTCGCGTCGCGTTGTTCAGCCGCTCGCCACCGGTGTCGGTGCAGAGCACCGCGTCCTCGATCCGGACCCCGAACCGGCCCTCCAGGTAGATGCCCGGCTCGTCGCTGAAGACCATGCCGGCCCGCAGCGGCAAATCGTTTCCGGCTACAAGGTAGGGCTCCTCATGGACATCCAGGCCGAGGCCGTGACCCACGCGGTGGAGGAAGGCGGCGCCGTAGCCCTCTCCGGCGATCAGGTCTCGCGCCGCCTCGTCCAGCGCCTCGCACGGCACACCCGGCCGAACCGCGTCGAGGGTGGCCTGGTTCGCGCTGTAGACGATGTCATAGACGCGCCGGAACTCGTCGGACGGCTCGCCGACGTGGACCGTGCGGGTGACGTCGGAGTAGTACCCTTCAATCGTGCCGCCCCAGTCGAAGATCACCGCGTCGCCCGGCTGGATCACCCGGTCGCTCGTCGCATGGTGCGGGGAGGCGGAATTGGGGCCGCTGGCGCAGAGTCCCCAGGCACCCGCCAGTCCGCGCTGCCGAGTCAAGGCGGAGAGGCGTTCCAGAGCCTCCCGCTCCGTCTGCCCCGCAAGGGGCTGGGTAATGAACTCTTCCCAGGCGTCGTCGGTCCGCCGCGCCGCGTCCTGCAGCAGTTCGAGCTCAGGGAAGTCCTTGATCATCCGCAGCGTCCGCATCGTCGGGGTAGCGGAGATCCAGGTCGCCCCCGGCATTGCCGCCTGAAGGCGCAGCAGAAAGACGCTCCAGAGCTGGTCCCCGACCGCGACCGTCTTGCCGGCAACGTCACCCGCCAGGGTGGCCACCAGATCTGACGGTGCCTGGGTCTCCTCCCAGGTGTGGACATCGACGAGGTCGCGCCGATCCGCCACGGTCGGCGCCTCAAGGACCGGCACCACCACGGTGGGGTTGCCCTCGCGCGGCAGGAGCAGCAGCGTCAGCCGCTCGCTGAGGTGGGCATCATGACCGGTGAGGTAGCGAAAATCGGACGAGGGGCCGACCAGCAGCAGGTCGACGCCCTGCCGAACCAGCTCCTCCTGCGCGCGGCGCAGGCGGTCAGCGTAGATACCCAACTCGGCGGCGGTGGTCGCCATCTCGGTCCTCCTGGTAGGGATGATTTCGACACGGTCGCGGCCGGTGTCCAGCACGCGGAGCGCCGATTCTAGCATCGCGGTCCGACCCTGCCTCCGTACGGCGATGATGCTTGCACGGGAGTTGCGTGGGCCACCGGCGACTGGACTGGCGCGCCTCGTGCTACCAGTAGGGGTTGCCAGGCTGGGCGCGGCACGGTGAACCGAGAGCGACGGTGAGCGGTGCGGCAACGCCGTTCCGGAGGATTGCGATGCCCAAGATGACCACCGCCGGGGCGGTCGCCGCCGGGGTCGTGGCGGCGGGGGCCGGGGCGCGCCTCGCTGCGGCCGGCAGGAAACGGCGGCGGCACGAGAGCGAGACCGAGGCGGCGTACCGCACCGCCGCCCACCGCGTCCTGATTCTCGGCGGTGGCTTTGGCGGCCTTGCAACGGCGCTGGAGTTGGACCGGAGGATCGGAGGCCGCGCGGACACCAGCGTGCTCGTCGTCGACCGGGACAACAACCTGCTCTTCACCCCGCTGCTCTGGACCGTGGCCGACGGCCGCGCGGGCGCGAACAACGTCACCGTGCCCATCCGCGCCTTTCAACGGGATCGCTCGTTCCACGTCCTCCACGCCGAGGTGCACAGCATTGATCTGGACCGGCGGGAGGTCCACACCTCGGCCGGATCCCGCCCCTACGATGTTCTAATCATCGCGCTCGGCAGCGTCACGGCAGTGCCGGACTTGCCCGGACTACGGGAGCGGGCGCTCCAGTTCGCCACGCCCTCGGACGCGATCGAGCTGCGCAACCACCTGATCGACGCCATCGAAGCCGCCCACCAGACCGACAATCCGGCTGAACGCCAAGAATGGCTGACGTTTGTGGTTGGGGGTGGCGGAGACACCGGGATCGAGCTGGCGGCGACGATCCATCAGTACATCTTCCAAGGGCTGCTGGCCGAGTACCCGTGGCTGTCCGATGCTCCCGTCAGAGTCATTGTCGTCGGCCGCGCCAACCGCCTGGTCCCGATGAGCAACGTCCACACCTCCTCCGCCGTCGAGCGCCTGCTGCGGGAGGATGGCGTCGAAGTGCTGACCGGCGCCTCAATTGACTCCGTAACCGACCGGGCGGTGATGACCTCCCGGGGCGAGATTCCGGCGCGCACCCTCTTCTGGGCGGCGGGGATCTCCGCGCCGCCGGTTGTCCGGGACCTTCCGGTGGAGCACGCGCGGAACGGCGCCATCGTGGTCGATAGCAATCTCCGGGTGCCTGACCACCCAGAGGTCTACGTCGTGGGAGACTCGGCTTGGGCGTTCGACGCCGATACTGGAGAGCCCGTGCCGCCAACCGCACAGGCGGCTGGTCACGCGGGGTAATACGTCGGCATGGCGATCGCCGAGCGGTTGGCCGGCCGCGAGCCGCCCAAGTTCCGCTTCAAGACGCGCGGGCACCTAGCCTTGCTAGGCGGGCGCAGCGGCGTCGCCGAGATCGGCAACCGCACGATCACGGGCTTTCCGGCCTGGCTCCTCTGGCATGCCTACTACCTTGCCCGGATTCCCTCCTGGCGCAACCGGATCCGGCTGGCCCTGGACTGGCTGCTGGCCGGGTTGACCGGCCGCGAGACCGGGCAACTCCGTCTTGGCACGGGGTCAGGTGCAACTCGTGATGGATGAGACCGTTGCAGCGAGAGGACAGCACCTTGCCTGCCCCGGCATCGACAATGGCCTCACGCGCGGCTGGACAAAAGGCTCCATCGTCGTGGCCACCACTTGAATCACTGATCGACCACGCCCCTGAGCTGCGACCGGCGAATGTGGGGTGCAATGACCGAGTCGCCAATTCGCGCTGAAGGATCGATCTACGGGAGGGTGAATGACGGCAGCAGCGGGGTCCACAAGGACGGAGGGTCCTCAACAACCGGTCACGGTGGTGATCACGTCCCCCTTAGAAACGGAGCATGCGGCACGGATTGCCGCCGCCTACCCAGATCGGGTCGAGATGGTTCACCGGCCCGATCTTCTACCGCCGCCTAGGTTCATCGCTGACCACGGTGGCGATCCGGCGTGGAGGCGGACGCCCGAGCAGGAGGCCGCCTGGCAGGAGGTGCTGGGGCGGGCGGAGGTGCTTTGGGATTTCCCGGCGGGCATCACCGACCTGCAAGACATCGCGCCGAGGCTGCGCTGGGTGCAAACAACCTCGGCCGGGGTGGGCCAGGTCGTCAAGCGGCTGGGCTTGGGCGAGAGCGACCTCATCGTCACCACGGCTAGCGGCGTCCATGCCCGCCCGCTCACGGAGTTCGTCTTCGCCGCGCTTCTGTCTCACGTCAAGTGCTTCCCGCACCTCCGGGCAGAGCAGCAAGCTCACCGCTGGGAACGTTTCTGCGCGACCGAGTTGCACGGCCAAACGATGGCCATCGTTGGACCGGGCCGGATCGGGCGCGAAGTGGCCCGAATCGCCCGCTGCTTCGGCATGACGGTCTGGGCCATGGCACGAGACAACGCCCCGGGCCGGGCAGAGCAGCTTGGGGTGGACCGTCTCTGGACCCGCCCTGAACTGCGGGAAATGCTGGGAGGGGCCGACTGTGTGGTCCTCTGCACCCCGCACACGCCGGAAACGGAAGGGCTGATCGGGCGGGAGGAAATTGCGTCCCTCAAGCCGGGAGTGGTGCTGGTCAACATCGCGAGAGGGGTCGTCATCGACGAGGACGCAATGATCGAGTCACTGCGCGACGGCCGGATCGGGTTCGCCGCCCTGGATGTCTTCCGGACCGAGCCGCTCCCGCCGGACTCACCGCTCTGGGATCTGCCCAACGTGCTGATCTGCCCCCACTCGGCCTCCACCGCCGACACGGAGAACGCGAAGATCACCGACCGGTTCATCACCAACCTCGGTCACTACCTCACCGGCGCCTACGACCAGATGGAGCCTCAACTCGACAAGCGACGACTGTATTGACGGCGCAGCACGGTGCCCGGGGCGAGTTGGAATTCGGAGCGATGGCCGATATGGACGGGGCAGGATTGCCCCGATTCGCCCACGGGGAAGCCGTCGTGAACGGGGTGCGGCTCCACTACGTGGAAGCGGGAGCAGGTCCCCTCGTGCTGTTGCTGCACGGGTTTCCCGACTTCCACGGAGGGTGGCGGCACCAGATCTCTGCCCTGGCCGCCGCTGGGTTTCGCGTGATCGCCCCGGACCTGCGCGGCTACAACCGGTCCGACACGCCTCCTGGCGTGGCCGCTTATCGCGTTGAGTGCTTGGTGGACGATGTCGTCGGGCTCATCCGGCACGCCGGCGAGGAGTCAGCGGCGCTGGTGGGTCACGACTGGGGCGGCGCGATCGCCTTCGAGGCGGCGATGAGCTATCCAGGGACCATTGAGCGCATCGTCGTGCTCAATGCGCCGCACCCGGGGAGGTTCGCCCGGGAGTTGAGGTCCTTGGACCAGCTCCGCCGCTCCTCCTACGTCCTCGCCTTCCAGGTGCCGAAGCTGCCGGAGGCGATCCTACGGGCGCGGAACTTCGCGCTGCTGCGCCGGGTCTTCCGTCGTGACCCCTGCCGGCCCGGCGCGTTCACGGAGGACGACATCGAGGCCCACGTCGCCGCGCTCTCCCAGCCCGGTACTCTGACCGCCGCGATCAACTACTACCGGGCCTCATTCCGGTCCCGCCTGCGGACGCTTCGGCGTTCCCACCCGATCAACCAGCCGGTGCTGCTCATCTGGGGCGACCAGGATCGCTACCTCCGCCGCTCACTGACCGAGGGCTTGGAGAAGTGGATTCCGGGCATCCAGGTCGAGCACCTTCCACATGCTAGCCACTGGGTTCAGCACGACGATCCTGACCGCGTCAACACCCTGCTAATTGACTTCCTTCGCCGGCCATGACGGCAACGACGGCACCGGAGGTGGCGAAAGACATTGAAGGGGCTATGGCCCTGGTGCTACGCTCACGGTGGTGGAAGAACCAAAGCGTGCGCCATCCCCGTCTCTTCCGGTCGTCCTAGAGCCGCCCAACGACGGGCGAGCGCGATGCCCCGGCCAGCGAGACGCCGTCGACGTGGACGGCCCCGGTTCCGCACCGAACGGCGGGACGCGGTTGGTCGACCTGGGGCACGAGGTCGGGACGCAGGACACGGATCGCATCGTACAAGGGCATGGGAGCGCATGTTGGCGAAGGGGGACACACGGCTGGCGGTTGACCTGGACGGCGTCCTCACCGAGCATCCCCGTCCGCTCGCCCGCGCCGCCTCCGACCGCTTCGGGATCGCGCTGCCCGAGCGAGCGTTCGTCGACTCCGCCGGCCTGCACGTGCCGGATGCCGTCCGGGACTGGGTCTACAGTGACGACGGACCGGCATCCCGGCTGAACCCCGCCCCCAGCGCCGCCGCGTTCCTCCAACGGGTTGTAGATCTGATCGGCCGGCACAACGTGATCGTCATCACGGCCCGTCCGGCCGCGTCGGCCCCGATGACCCTCGCCTGGCTGAAGCGCCACAACTTCCCCGAGGTCGAGGTCTTCTTTGCGGATGACAAGGTGACGGTCGCGACCGCCCAAGGCTGCCTCTACGCGATCGAGGACAGCGGCCGCCACGCGCGCAACTACGCCGCCAGCGGGATCACCTGCTTCCTGCTCGCTTCGACGGACCACGGCCCGGACGGCTTCGAGGATCGGATTCTCCGAGTTGAGGATTTGGCCAGCATCGACGGCCTGCTCGCGGCACGCCTCCATGGCAAACCAAACGCGCTCGGCGTCCCCGCCTTACCGCCCCTCGGTGCCCTGCCCGTCCGGCCCCGGATCGTTGTCAGCGACGCCCTGCATCCGGGAGCACGGGCGGAACTCGAACGGCACGCCGATATCGTCGAGGTGGACGGGACCGATCTTCCGGCGCTTCTGGCCGCGATCGCTGACGCGGATGCGCTCGTGATTCGAAGCGAGACCCAGGTCACCAAGGAGGTCCTGGGCGCGGCCCCCAAACTGCGCGTCGTCGCCCGCGCGGGGGTTGGGGTGGATAACATTGACCTTCAGGCTGCCACCCGGGCCGGAGTGCTGGTGCTCAACGCTCCCGGCGCCAACGCAAACTCGGCCGGGGAGCACACGATCGCGCTGCTGTTGGCGATCACGCGTCAACTCCCTCAGGCCAACACCTCCACCCATGCCGGACGCTGGGAGCGCAAAAAACATAAGCCCATCGACCTCCGCGGTCGCACGGTCGGCATCGTTGGGCTGGGCCGGGTCGGCTCCGTCGTCGCCAAGCGGCTCCGGGCCTTCGAGATGGAGCTGATCGGCCACGATCCCTATATCGACCCGAGTCGCTTCACGGAGTTGGGCGTCGAGCCCGTGGACTATCTCACCCTGCTCGATCGGTCGGATGTGGTCACGTTCCACGTACCGGCCACTCGCGAGACGACGAGGATGTTGGACGCGGCGGCGATCGAGCGATTGAAGCCGACTGCCATCGTCCTCAACGCGGCTCGTGGTGAGGTGGTGGACCAGGAGGCCCTCGCGGCGGCTCTCCGGGCCGGCCGCATCGCCGCGGCCGGGGTCGACGTCTTCCCGCACGAGCCCTGCACGGAGAGCCCGCTTTTCGGGCTGCCGAACGCCGTCCTCACGCCGCACACCGGCGGGTCAAGCGCGGAAGCACTCGCCGCGGTTGGCGCCGTCATCGCCTCCTCCACCCTCGCTGCCCTGCGGGGAGAAGCCGTCGCCAACGCGGTCAACATGCCGGCGGCGTCCGTCCAGGCGACCGATCTCCAGCGCCTCTCCACGGTCGCCAGTGCCGCGGGACACCTCATCGCTGTCCTTGAGCCGGATCGTCCCGCCCAGTTCAGCGTGGCCGTCCGCGGCCTCGTCCCCGCCGACGTCGTCGAGCACGTCACGGGAGCAGCTCTCAGCGAGGCGCTCCAACGGTGGGGCGACCGCCGGGTGACGCCGGTCAACGCCCGCCTCGTGGCCCAGGAAGTTGGCCTCCAGGTGCGATCCACGACGGGCGACACGGACCCTTCCCGGATCCCGGAGTTCTCGTTCGAGGTGGTCGGG
Organism: Thermomicrobiales bacterium; assembly: GCA_030446955.1. Taxonomy (GTDB): domain Bacteria; phylum Chloroflexota; class Chloroflexia; order Thermomicrobiales; family UBA6265; genus LC2-1. The sequence goes on along the minus strand of JAUJMG010000030.1, from coordinate 6,142 downwards.
GAGAACCAGCACCACGTCACCGTGAGCTGGGACCGGGTCAGCGCGAGCATCATCGAGGTGGATCGCTTCTCACTGGAGCGCGGCCTGGCCGGCGATGTCCTGATCACCCATCACCGCGACCAGCCGGGGGTGATCGGCCAGATGGGCACGATTCTCGGCCGCTACGGGGTCAACATCGCCGGCATGCAGGTGGGCCGGCACGAGCGCGGCGGCGAGGCGCTGATGGTCACCAACGTGGACGACGCGATCCCGGAGGAGGCGTTGGCGGAGATCAAGGCGATTGCCGGCATGGAAACCGCCTACGTCGTCTCCCTTCCGCCGGCCGAGCCGCGACCGATCATTGCCCCTGCACTTGCCCTCGCTGTCCCGCAGGCCACCACCTCCGGAGTCGGCTGAGCCACACGATCAGCCCAGGGGCACCGGGTTGGCAGGAGGAACCTGCCAGGTCCAACGGTCCCTCTCCGGGAGTCTGACGGCCACGTCTGCCCCTTGCCCGACCGTGGAGTCTGCGAGATGGATACCCCCCAGCACCGAGCCTACCGCTTCGTCCAGGTCGATGTCTTCACGGAGCAGATCTTCGGCGGCAATCCGCTCGCTGTCTTTCCGGACGCAAGCGGCCTTCAGGACGCCGAGATGCAAGCCATCGCCAAGGAGATGAACCTGTCCGAGACGACCTTCGTCCTGCCCCCGACCGATCCCACATGCGCGGCGAGGGTGCGGATCTTCACGCCAGCGCGGGAACTCGCCTTTGCCGGCCATCCGACCATCGGCACCGCCTTTGTCCTCGCGAGCAGCGGACGCCTTCCCACAGGGTCTACAGATCTGGCCCTTGAGGAAGGGGTCGGCTCCGTGCCGGTGCGACTGGAAGGGGACCCGGCAGCGCCCGCGTTCCTCTGGATGCGTCATCCACCCGCGACCTTCGGCTCCCAGCTCTTGGAGCGGGACGCCCTCGCTCATGCCCTCCGCCTCTCGCCAGCCGATCTCCTCGACGACGCGCCGATCGTGGTCGGGTCCACCGGCTCGCCGTTTCTCTACGTCCCCTTACGGAACCGGGAAGCGGTGGACTGCGCGGAGCTGGATGTGCCGGCACTGCTGGCGATCTTCGCCGACGAGGCGGCGGTCGGTGTGTTCATCTTCGCTCCGGATGGCGTCGACGCCTCGTCCAATCAATGGGTCTACTCGCGCATGTTCGCCCCTCACACCTCCGGCATCCCGGAGGACCCGGCCACTGGCAGCGCCAGCGGACCGCTTGGTGCCTATCTGGTCCGTTATGGCCTCGTCCCCAGCAGCGACCACGCCCGAATCGTCAGCGAGCAGGGCACCAAGATGGGGCGGCAAAGTTTCGTGCACATCCGCGTCCGTCGCGGCGGCACCCCAACGGAGGAGATCGAGGTTGGCGGCTCGGTCGTGCCGGTGCTGGAGGGCGAGCTACGGCTACCGCGCCGGAACGACGACGCGAGACGATAACCCCGGCGGCTCGACCGCACCACGCCCGCCCTACATCGCTAAGCCCAGAACAGCTGGCTGACGTGAGGTCCCCGACCGCCTCACCATCCCAGCGCGTAGCCGTCCCGGCGCGGATCGGCACCACCGAGTAGGGCTCCGCTGTCCGGGTCGATCATGATGCCCTGGCCGCCGCCCACTACAGGTGACCAGTCGTCGACCACCCGCACGTCGTGCCCGCGCCGGACCAACTCCGCCCGGGTCGCTTCCGGGACCCGGCCTTCGATCTCCATCCGCGTGCCTTCATAGGTGCGGAAGCGCGGGGCCTCGATCGCCGCCTGGACACTGAAGCCGTGGTCGATCACGTTGGAGATCATCTGCGGCGTGGTCTCCAGGATGCCGAAGGAGCCGGGCGTGCCGATCGCCAGGAAAAGCTGCTCTCTGTTGAACACCATGGCCGGAGCCATGCACATCTCGATCTTCTTGCGCGGGGCGATGACGTTCGGACTCGCCGGGTCGAGGTCAAACCAGTAGCTGAAGTTGTTGAGCATGATGCCGGTGTCGCCCGCCATCACGCCGGAGCCGAAGAAGGCGCCGATGCTCTGCGTCACGGAGACGGCGTTGCGGTCGCCGTCGATGACGTCGAAGTGCGTCGTGCACTCACGGCTGAGTCCGCCCGGCCGCCCGGCGGCGACGGTCTCTCCCTCCCTAGCACCTCCGAAGCGCTCCCCCTCGCTCGTCAGGGCATGCCCAGGGTCAATCAGCGCCCGCCGCTGGTCGGCATACAGCGGTGACAGGAGTTCCGCGACCGGCGCGTCGGGCTTGGCGGCGTAGGCAATCCGGTCCGCGGTCGCCAGCTTCATCGCCTCGGCCATCACGTGGAGCGTGTCGGCGCTGTTCTGGCCCATCGCCCGGAGATCGAAGGGCTCCAGCAGGTTGAACGTCTGGAGATACTGGAACCCGCTGCAGGGCGGCGGTGCCGTGTGTATGTCGTAACCCCGGTACGCCATGCTCACCGTCGTCTGCCACTCGGGCCGGAAATCGGCCAGATCGCGCTCGGTCAGCAGCCCACCCTGCTCGGCCACGGCCCGGACGATCTGCTTTCCGATCTCGCCCTGATAGAACGCCTCCTGTCCACCGGCTACGATCTCGCGAAAGGTCGCGGCGAGCAGCGGCTGCTTGAGGACGGTGCCCGGAACGGGCACCGCCCCCTCCGGTAGGAAGGTCGCGCGTGCGCCGTCAGCCAAGCGAGGCTCTGCCAACCGGAAGAAGTTCGCGTTCTGAAGGGTGATGGGCACGCCCTGCTCGGCGTACTCGATGGCGGGAGCGAAGACTGACGCTCGATCGAGGCGGCCATGCGTTTCCAGCGCGGTCAGCCATCCGCCCACTGAACCGGGCACGAGCGGTGACTTCGGGCCGACCTCCTTCTCCTCCGGGGACGAGAAGGCCTCCCGTACCGCTGCCTCGGGGCTCCGCCCGATGTAATCGAGCACGCGCAGTGCCCGGTCCCTGGCCGTGTAGATGAGCATGTAGCCGAGTCCGCCCATCCCCGACATGTACGGCTCGCAGACGTTGAGCGCGGCGGCGACCGCAACGGCGGCGTCAACCGCGTTGCCGCCGTTCATGAGCGTTCGGAGGCCTGCCACGGACGCGAGCGGATGGGCCGAGGCCACCATCCCTCGCGTGCCCATGACGACCGGCCGGTGGGCTAACCCATAGTTCGTCCACCCCATCGAAGAATCCTCCCATCACTTGACCACCCGTCGCTGCCCGTAGAAACACCCAGGCACCCAACTTCGTCAAGTCGTGGTAACGTCCCGAACCGTCGACCCTGCGAACCGTGGAGCCGAACCTGATCTCAGCCCAGCGTGGGCTGCCGGTCGCGAGGAACAGGCTGCTTCCTACCACGGTTGATCGGAAACCAAGTGGCGTCGCTGGTTGGACCAGCGCGCCTGGCAGCGCGACCGGATCCTCTCACCGGGCTCGCTTCCTGCCGGAGGGGACGGCGCAACATCCGGTGCGATGAGCGGAAAGGACCAGAAGGGATCATGGATCGCGAGTCAACATTCCGCCTGGCGCTGACCGGAGACAGCATCGTCATGCGCCGCATCTCGGTCCATCAGGACGAGCCGAGCAGACGGCTCGTCGACCTCATCCGGGGCGTGGACGTGGCGTTCACCAATCTGGAGGTGCTGCCGAACGACTTTCGAGGTTACCCTGCCGTCGAATGCGGCGGCACCCATCTCGCCGCCCCGTCGTGGGTGCTGGACGACCTACTCGGGATGGGGTTCGACCTTTTCGCCTGCGCGAACAACCACTCGTTGGACTACAGCATCGAGGGGTTGGTGGCGACGATCGAGGCCCTGGAGCAGCGAGACGTCGCCTTTGCCGGAATCGGGCGGAACCTCGCGGACGCGAGGATGCCGGTCTATCTCGACCACGGCACCGGGAGCGTGGCCCTGATCGCCTGTACATCCACCTTCGGAAAGGGACAAGAAGCCGGCGATCAGCGACGGGACATGCAGGGTCGGCCGGGTCTCAACCCACTGCGTTTCGACACAACCCACGAAGTGACGCGTGATCAGCTTCAGGCGTTGCGGACCATCGCCGACCGCCTCGGGCTCGAGCAGCAACGGCTTGAGCGCATCCACCTTGGATTCGCCTTCCCGCCGGAGACCGCCGACATCTTCCCGTTCCTCGATGCGAACTTCCGCGAAGCGGACCAGCCCGCGATCAAGACGGTGCCGAAGGCCCAAGATCTCGAGGCCATCGTGACCTGGACACGCGATGCGCGCGCCCGGGCAGACACGCTGGTAGTGAGCTTCCATGGGCACGAGCAAGGCGCGAACAAAGAGGATCCGCCCGAGTTCGTCCGCGACTTTGCCCATCGCATGATCGACGAGGGAGCCGACGTCGTCGTCGGCCATGGTCCTCATCTGCTGCGCGGGCTGGAACTCTACCGGGGAAAACCCATCTTCTACAGCCTGGGCAACTTCGTCGGCCAGAACGAGTTGGTCCAGAAGCTGCCGGCCGACGCTTACGAGCGGTTTCGGGTCGACCCGTCCAAGACGCCGAGTGAACTCTTCCGCATCCGCACCGGGGGAGACACCAAGAGTTTCCCGGCTGACAAGCGGTACTGGCAAACGGTGATGCCCATCTGCCACTTCGACAACGGGCGGTTGGATCGGATCGAGGTGGTCCCGATCTCGCTCGGCCACGGCGAAGCGTCCCATCGGCGCGGCCGGCCGCGCCGCGCCGAGGGCACCGAGGCGAACGAGATCCTGGCTCGCTTCGCGGCGCTCTCGGAAGAGTTCGGAACGATGATTGAGCGCGAGGGGGAGCGGGGAGTGGTTTCCATGGCATCGGCGGTTGCCCCGACGAGCCTGCCCTAGAATCCCATGCACCCGGGACCCTTGCTGTCCGATGGAGACACCGACCGAAGCCTGGATCGGCTCGTTCCAGCGAGCGATGCCTTGCGGACGGGGATCATTCCACCGGCACCATACGGGAGAGCGCCGTCGCAGATGGTCAACCGGCTGGGTGAAGGCCAGGTCCTTGTGGCCCGCGACCGGCAACCTGCCGAGCACCCGGTTTTCGGGCATGCATTCGGCCCCCATGCCCCAGTAGCCCATGCTCCTGTAGTAGGATACCGGCGGGCCCGACAGCCGAATCCACCGTCCCACGGCGATGGTCGCTGAGACGGACGACAGGAGGAGCACATGACCGAGCAGAAGCGTCGTCAGACAGTCACGCCCCTGGACCGGAGTTTGACGCGCCGCGAGTTGCTCGCCCTTGGTGCCGGTGCGGCGGGCGCCTTCGCCCTCGCCAATCCGGCCGGCGCTACTGCAGCCGGCGGTTACGGCATCCCCCAGCGCTCCCTGCGAGGTCAGGCGACCGAGGAACTGCAGCAGGGCGGCACCCTGAGAGTCGCGATCATCGGCGAGCCGCCGTCCCTCGCGGACGCCATGTTCACCACTGCCACGATCACCTCCAACGTCGCCCAGCAGATGTTCGAGGGGCTCTTCGCTCGAAACAGTCACTTCGCCCCGTCGCCCATGCTGGCGGACCAGCACACCATCAGCGAGGACGGCCTGACCTACACCTTCAAGCTGCGTCAGGGCATCAGCTTCCACAACGGCAAGCCGATGACCGCGACCGACGTGGTCGCCTCCCTCAAGCGCTGGGGTTCGCTCACCGGTCGAGGACGCCTCATCTTCGGTCGCCTCGACCGGATTGAGGAAACTGACCCCGCGACCGTTACGATGACCTTCAAGCAGCCCACCGGCGTTCTGCTGGACTTCCTGGCGCTGATCGAGGCCTTCATCCTGCCATCGGAGATCGCGGATGCGGCGGGGACCGAAGCCTTGACCGCCGAGCAGTTGATCGGCACGGGGCCGTTCAAGTTCCAGGAGCACCAGGTCGACCAGTACATCCGCCTCGCTCGCTACGACGGCTACGTTCCCCGCGACGACCCCTCCGACGGGGCGGCTGGGCGAAAGGTGGCGTACCTCGACCAGATCGATTTCATCCCAGTGCCCGACGCTTCGGTTCGCGCCGACGGTCTGATTACCGGGGAGTACCACTTTACGGACACGATTGAATCGGATCAGTACGAAGCCATCGAGGGAGATCCGAACCTCAATCCGGTGATCGTGAAGCCGTACTACTGGGTCAGCCCTCACTTCAACAAGCGGCAGGG
>JAUJMG010000251.1 GCA_030446955.1 Thermomicrobiales bacterium | reverse complement strand
AGGATGTGCCGGGTCATGATCTGGAGATCGGGCTGCCCGATGGCGCGGGCAGCCTCCACGTACTCCTTCTCCTTGATCGAGAGCACGGAGGCGCGCACGATCCGGGCAAAAGCCGGGATGTAGACGATGGTGACCGCGATGATCACGTTGGTGAGACCGGGGCCGAGCACCGCCATGATGCCGATCGCGAGCAGGAGCCAGGGAAACGCGAGCAGGATGTCGACCAGGCGCATGATCACCTGATCGACGACGCCACCGTAGTACCCCGAGAGGAGCCCGAGCGCGACCCCGAAGAGCAGCGCGCCCACGACCGGGATCAGGCCAACGCGGAGCGCGACACGGCTCCCATAGAGGACGCGGCTGAGGATATCCCGCCCGAACTCGTCGGTGCCGAAGGGGTGGGACAGGCTCGGCGGCTCCAGCTTGGCGAGGAAGGATTGGTCGTTCGGCGGATGCGGGGCGAGCAGCGGGGCTAAAAGAGCGACAAGGATTAGCAGAACGATGACCAGAACGCCGGCCATCGCCGCTTTGTCACGCAGGAGCCGGCGTCCGGCGTCGCCCCAGAGGGTGCGCTGGCGCCGCGGTGTCCGGTCCAGCGCCGCCCCGGCGGGGCGGCTTCCGGCGCCTATCGTTCGCTGCTCCAGGTTCAGATCCGCGTCTACGGCCACGTCTCCTCACCACCCGACCGGCGGACCGGAGTCTCTGCCGATGCTTGCTGCTGCGAACGGCGCCCAATCGCCTGCCGGTCGAGTCGGCTCACGTGTAATGGATCCGGGGATCAAGGAAGGCATAGAGGACATCGATCACGAGGTTGATTAGGACGAAGAAGACCGCCACCACCACGACGGTTCCCTGGATCGCGGGGTAGTCGCGGGCGCCGATGGCGGTTACCACGTAGCGGCCGATCCCCGGGCGGCCGAAGACGGTCTCGGTCAGGAAGGCCCCGGACAGGAGCCCGCCGAACTGGAGGCCGATCACGGTGACGACCGGGATGAGGGCGTTCTTCAGGGCGTGGCGGGTGATGACGAGGCGTTCCCGGACCCCCTTCGCGCGGGCGGTCCTCAGGTAGTCCTGGCCGAGCACCTCGAGCATGGTGGAGCGGGTCATCCGGGCGATGATCGCCATGGGGATCGTGGAGAGGACGAAGGCCGGCAGGGCGAGGTGATGGAGGCTCGACCGGAGGGCCGGCCAGTTACCCGTGAGAAGGCTGTCGGTGACGTAGCCGTAGGTGATGTGCTGGAGATCCAGCCGGTTGTTGATGATGCCGCCGATGGGAAAGAGCCCAAGCCGGAAGCTGACCAGGTAGATCAGCACGATCCCGGCCCAAAAGACCGGCGTGCTGATGCCAACCAGGGCGAAGAACATCGTCCCGTAATCGAGCAGCGTGTTGCGGTTGGTCGCGGCGATGACGCCGACGGGAATGCCGACCGCGAGGGCGATCAGGAGTGCCGCCAGGCTGAGTTCCAGGGTCGCGCCGAAGAACTGGCGCAACTCCCCCGTGACCGGCTGCCGGGTCCGCACCGAGTCGCCGAAATCAAAGGTGAACGCGGCCTTGACGAAGTAGGCGTACTGGATCGGCAGCGGGCGGTCCAACCCCAACTCGTGGCGGATGCGGTCGAGTTCCTCATCCCCTACCCGCTCCCCGGCCATGGCTACCGCCGGATCGCCGGGGATCAATTGGAACAGAATGAAGACGGCGGTCATGATCCCGATCAGCACGGGCACGAGCAGGATGAGTTGACGAAGGATGTAACGGGCCATGGCACTTTCGCCGCGCGGGCCGGGGTGACGGGCCAGGAATGGAGGTCCCCGTCCCGTCGCCCCGAGCCTCCAAGATCACGCCTTACTTACGCCGGCCAGGTAGTAGATGTAGGTCGGTTGGATGACGAAGTCCTGGAGGGTGTTGCTCGTCACGACCTGGTGCTTCTGGTAGCCCAGGAAGACCCACGGGGCTTCGTCGACGATGATCAGCTCGGCCTGCTGGTAGAGCCGCTTCCGTTCTTCCTGGTCCGTCGCCTCCTGAGCCTGAACGAGCAGCTGATCGACCTGGGGGTTGGCATACCAGGAGGTGTTCGACTGGCCGACGTTCTCGCTGGCCAGCAAGGAGTAGAGGAAGTTGTCCGGGTCGCCGTTGTCGCCCATCCAGCCACCGAGGGAGATGTCGTACTGGTTGGCGCGGCGGTTGGCGAGGTACTGGGTCCATTCCGCGGTCTGGATCTCGGCTTCGACGCCGACCTGCCGCCAGTACTCCTGGACGGCGGTGGCCAGGCGGTCGCCGGCAGGGTTGTAGCCGCGCGGAACGGTGTAGGCCCAGAGGGTGAAGGTCAGCTTGTTCTGGTCGTTGTAACCGGCGGCCGCGAGGAGCTCCTTGGCGCGATCGGGGTCGTAAGGATAGCCCTTGAGGTCTTCGCTGAAGGCCCAGTCGACGGGCGGCAGCACGCCTCCCGCCGGCACCATGTCGCCGTCGTAGAGGCCCGCCGACAGCTCTTCCTTGTTGATGGCGTAGTTGAGCGCCTGGCGGACCTCCTTGCTCTTGAAGGGGTCTTTGGAGAGGTTGAACTGGACGCTGTTGGTGTTGAGACCCGCCTCCTCGACGATCTGGAGATCGGGGTTGTCTTGCGCCTTCCTGACATCGTCCGGCGTGAGCCCCCAGGCGATGTCGATGTCGCCGGCCTCAACCTGCTGCAGGCGGGTGGAGCCTTCGGGAACGACCGAGAAAATGACCCGCTCGAGCTTCGGCGCGCCGCCCCAGTAATCCGGGTTTGCGGTCACCACCAGCTGGCTCCCGCGGGTCCAGGCGCTTGGGTCGGTGACCCGGAAGGGACCGGTGCCGACCGGATTGACCGCCAACTGGTCGAGCCCGGCCTCGATGGCGTTCGGGCTGGGGATGCCGCCGATCGGGATGGCAAGGTTGGCCAGCAGCGGGGCGTACGGGCGCGGCAGGATCATCTTGACCGTGAAGTCGTCGACCTTCTCGACCGTGTCGATCAGCCCGGTGAAGAACGGCTCCATGTAGGGCATTCTGGAGGCGTCATACTGGGAGCCGGGGGCCCCTTCCTTGATCGAGTTGAACCAGGTGACGACCGCGTCGGCGTTGAAGTCGGCGCCGTCGTGGAACTTAACCCCTTGGCGCAGGTTAAAGGTGTATTCCAACCCGTTCTCGGAGACCTCCCACTTCTCCGCGAGGCCCGGCCGCAGAGTGGTCTTGCCGAGGTCATAGAGCACAAGGCAGTCGTAGATGTTGGCGCAGGCGATGTAACCCTCCTGCGTGTTGGTCTGGCGTGGATCGAGGGCGTCCGCGTCCGCCCCTGCTGCGAAGATCAGCGTGGTGTCAGCATCCTGGCTGGTAGCCCGTGCCATGCCGGCAGCCGAGCCTGGAGCCGCGATCGCCGATGCGGGACGTCCAGCACCGGCAAGTGCGGCGGCCACAAGAGGAGCACCGGCTGCCCCGCCGGTCAGCTTCAGGAACGTGCGCCGTCCTAGGCTCGCCTGCATGGTCCGAGCGATCCCTTGCTCATCCATGACGTTCTCCTCCATAACGCGAAACAGTCGTTGCTGAGAACCAGTCGGGATGTGGTTGATCAAAGGATGACCAACACCCCGTCTAGAGTCCTCCAGGGCGAGACCATCGACCGTCATTACCGGCTCACCAACCGGCTGAACCAACGTGTACACGGGACAAGATGGGACTAGTGGACCATGCTGTCAAGGCAGGCTGACAACCTACGGCGTCGGTGCCGGATCGAGGCGGCTTCCCACCTACGCCTCACCGATTGACCCCAGCAACCCCGCCTCGCGCACGGCCGGGCTGCTCGTCAGGTAGAGCAAGGGACCGGACACTGGAGCCTGAATCTCGGCGATCAGATCCCCGTACAGATTTTCGACGCGGCCGATCCGTTGTCCCTTCGTCACCTCGTCCGCCAAATCGACCTCTGGGAACCACATCCCCTCAGCGGGCGACGTCACGGAATTGGACGACCTGAGAACGCGCTGGGTCTCAGCCGGTTCCGGTTCGCCGTCCAGCATCCCAAGATGGCGAAGCACGTTCGTGATGCCGCGTACCTGCATCTCGGTCTCCGGCTCCGTCAGGAGCCCGCGGCCTCCCACCTCGGTCGTGATCGCCGGGATGCCGGCCTGGGCCGACGACGCGCTGGTCGTACCGGAGAGAACCGCACCTGTTGGCTCCGTGGCGACGACGAACGGCAACCCGAAGGCTTTTGCCATCCCCACCGCGACATCGTCCACCGAAGGATTGCCCGCGCGGCGGCAGATCGTGAACGGCGCGAGGTGCTCGAAAATGTCGCCGCAGTGCAGATCGACCAGGTGGGTCGCGCGGGTGATGACGTTGGTGAAGATGGCGTGCGCCAGGACATCAGAGAAGGTGCCAGTCGGGTTGCCGGGAAAGCAGCGATTCGGGTTTTTCCCGTCGACCGGGCAGACGAACGCGCTCCGGGCGTAAAAGGCCGGCGGGTCGACGATCAGGATCGAGACGATGCTTCCCCGAAGGCGGGACGGATCGAGATCGCGCATGAACTGCCGGTTTGCGGCGATGGGAGGGTACTCGCCGGCGTGGACGCCGGAGAGGAGCGCCAGCGACGGCCCGTCGGTCTGCCCTCGGGCGACGACGAACGGCCACTCCCAGCCCGCCAGGATTGGGTGGGAGAAGCGCAACACACCCCGTCGTTTCTCCCCCGGGGCCGGTAGAGGAGGTTGATCGACCGCCTGCAGCAGGTCACCTGCCTGGGACATCGTGACGGGCTCCAACGTGAAGGCTCCTTTCCAATCGCGGGTTGTCGAGACGAGCCGCATCATGCCCTGCGGCGGCAGGGGTCGCAAGCAGTTGCCTGGTCCTCGTCCTCTCACGGAGGTGCGCCATATGGAGGGCATCCTTGGAGGAACGTAGTGTCGCTCAGGCATCCTAACCGTGAATCTGGATCCAGCGTGAAGGGCATGCGCCGCCGCACCCGCGCGCGGGTCAACACCCGCGCTCACACCCCGAAGCCGGGTCAGGCCGGCTGGAGAATGTCCCGGGGTCGTCTTTGCCTGGTGCGTGAGCCCTGCCTGCCGTCACGAGAGACCGTAACGGCGGGCAGGGTCGATAGCGACGGATACCGATGCCGGGCGAGTGCCGGCAGTCACGAAGCTAGCCTCCAGCGGCCGGCACCTGCGAGCGTGCCCTTGCGGGGGCGATGGCGGGAAGGGCAGCCTCACGGACCAGGGCGTTGAAGGCCGCAACGTCGCTTTCTTCGACCTGGCGCAAGGCGGCGAGTTGGGCGTCGACGCGGACGGAGAGGTCGGCGAAGAGATCGTGCTGTTGCTTGGTGGGGGCGGTGTCGCCGCTGCCGATCGCCTCGCCGAGGCCGGCCAGTTTACTGTTCAGCTTGACGGGGAAGTTAAGCGTGTCCTGCGAGCTCTTGGCTTGCTTCTGGATCAACTCGCCCTCGATGCCGTCCAGCTTTGTCTTCAGCTCCTTGGCGGCGGCGGGGATCCTCCCGTCCCCCGAGGTCTCCTCCAGGCGCTTGGCCCAGGCGTCAACCTGCTCCCCGATGGCGCGGATCCGATTGATCGCCTCGTTGACCACGCTCAGCCTGTCGCGGACCTGGAGACGAAGGGCGAACTGGGCTTCCAGGTCCTCCTGGCTCGTGCTGATGCGCGGGTCCTTGAGGATCTGGAACGCTTCGGTGTAGGTCTGGTCGCCGATGGTCAGGCGGACCTGGTATGTGCCTGGGGCGGCCAGGGGGCCGTTCCGGCCGGCCTGATCGCCGCCTTTGGTCGCGATCTTGGTCGCCTTCGCGTAGCGCATGTCCCAGACGAAGCGGTTGAGCCCGGGCTTGGCCGGGACGGTCGGCTCCTTGTCCTTGTCGTCCTCGTCCGACGCGGTGTCCTCGCCGCCCACGATCGAACCCGTGGAGGCAAAGGGTTCGGCAGTTGTCAGGCCATCCGCCTGGCCGTCGGCCGCGGTCGTCGCCTCCTCGGCCTGGGGTTCCTTGCTCTTGAGGACGCGGATCTCCTGCCCTTCGGCGTCAAGGAAGGCCAGCGTGATTGGCTCCGATGGTTCCTCGGTCAGGGTGTAGTGGACGATGACGCCGTTGGGCGGGTTCGTCCCGGCGTCGAGCCAGGCGGTCTTTTTCTCACCGTCCGGGTCCTTTGTTTGATTGAACGCGGGGATGAGGCCGCCGGCGAAGGCGTAGTTCTTCCCCAGGACCGGCGAGTGGCCGAACCCTTCCAGGCGGCCGTACCGGATCGTGTCGCGGGGCCGGAACAACCCAGTCGCCGGTTGAGCGTCGCTTGCCGCATCCGGGAACTGGTGGAGCAGGGCGACGTCGTCGAGGA
>JAUJMG010000250.1 GCA_030446955.1 Thermomicrobiales bacterium | reverse complement strand
AAGGCGTGCGGAAGCATAGGGTCGGGTGCGCCGCTTTCACCACGAAGGTGAAGCACTGGCAGCGGGAGTCGAAGCCGCCTGGGGAGCGCGCACGGACGGGACGGCAGCACCGGTCCACAGCCTTTGACGTGTGTCCTCGGCCATCAGCTGACAGCCGGCGCGCTTGCGCCGTGGCTCCGCCTTCCCTAACCACCGACCCGCCAAATGTGTCTCGAGCGTCGCCTCCAGGTCGGCGCTTCTCCCCGCCTGCCTCCACCCCAGCGGGACCCCGGCAGGCTGGTCGCGTGTCCCGTCGACCGGTCGGCTCCGGAAAGAGCCAGCCGGTGACGGCGAAGCCCGCGGTGGTGGTCAAGGCTCGTACCGTCGGTCATGGCGGCCGGACGATGACCTTCCGCGTCTGGCCGCTCTCGGTTCACGTACTCCGTATCGCTCTCGTGCTGCTGGCCGTCGTGGCCATCGGCATCGCAGCCATCGACCTCGCCGGGGTCGAACCTCATCCCCGATCTCCCACTACCGAGCCTGGGCGGGTGGTAGGAGCGAGCGGGCGAATCCATCACCATGATCGTGGAGGATGCATTCGCCCCATCACGTTGATGAGACGGGCAAAGGTTCACGGGATGACGAAGTTATCCTCGAGGCTTCGCCTCCGGCGTTTTTCTGACGCCCCCTACGACGCAGGGGCAGGTTAGGAACCTGCCCCCGTCAGCCTTGGCGTTGCCCTTCAGCACGACGATCCGTCTTGCTACTCGATCACCGTAACTGCGGTGCCGATGGGTGCCCAGTCGTACATCCACGCGGCAACATCTAGGGGCAGGTTGACACAGCCGTGGCTCATCGGCACACCAAAGTTGCTGTGCCAATAGGCGCCATGGAGGGCGTTCCCTAAGTTGTCGAAGTACATCACGTCCGGCACGTCCGGCACCCGGTAGTACTCGTTGCTGATCGTGCCTTCCATCGTCTGCACGTCGTACTTGCTCAGAATCTGGTGAAAGCCAAGCGGCGTCACCGTCTCCGGGACTTCGCCGACCCCCGTGCTGACCAAGCTTGAGTTGACCAACTGGTCTCCCTCGTAGGCCCACATCGCCTGCGCGGAGATGGAGATCACAATCTCCTTGTCACCGCCCTGGAAGCGGCCCGGATCAAACCCATCACCGCCAACCACGACGACCGTTTCCTCGTCTTCTGCCGGCGGGTCGAGTTCCGGCGGGGGCGGCACGAAGAGCGCCTCGTCATACTCCAGTACGTCCGCTGGCGGTGGGATCCGCTTGGTGTCCAGTTTAAGCCGCTTAGCAGCGTCTTTGCCGAGCGACCGCGGCATCACGTCCTCGCCCGGCTGCCACTGGAGTGCCGTCTTTTCGAAGTACTGAACCGTGCGCCCGTCGCGCGCGGTGAATTCCTCGGAGAGCGGGAGACCGAGCATGTCTTCGCCGCCGGCCAACTCCCAGTACTCCTTGAATCCGAGTCTGAGGGTGTGATCCGTCTCATCGAAGGTGACGCAGACATCCTCCTCCAGGCCGTCACAGGTGCCGCGCGCCTCAATCGCCGGACGGTACCGCCGGTCGGCACGTTGCGCGGCGTCGCGGCCAAGGGGCAGGGTCTCGACCTGGTCTCCCGGTTCGTTCTCTGGCAGATAGGCGATCGCCATTCGCTCGAAATACTGGACGGTGTGGACCTTGCCCGGATCCTCTCCAAGACCGGTGACCTGCTCCAGTTCCTCCGTAATGGGGTTCCCGAGCAGCCCGGGATTGGCCCGCCAGGCCTCCAAGAATAGGCGGTCCAGGGTGTGCCCCGTTTTCTCGATATAGACCGTCGGCGGCGGCGCCCAGTCTTCTTGGGCCGAGGCAATGCTCCCAACGAGCGGCGTCGTGAGGAGCGCCAGGATCAACGCCATGCCGAGGAGTCCGATGCTCCGCGTCAACATTCCGCCCCGGTGTTTTCGAGCCTGCCGACCGTCCATCAACCGTCCTGCCACAAACCCCTCCCTGCTTAGCTCGAGCGTCTTGCCGCCAATCAACACAAAAGCCGAGGGAAACACACGGAGCGAGTCATGCGGACCCGCGGGGTCACCGTGCGTTCACTCGGCTGTCGGGTGCCGTCAATTTCCTCAGGAGACTTTAACCAATAACGGCAGCGTCGTCTACACCCACTCACAGTCGAAAATCATTTCCGCAAATCTCGTCGTTACCCGGTGGAGCGCGTCCCATAGCAGCGAACACCTTGTCGTGCTACCATCGCTCCCGCACGTACGTTCACCTCCCGGCGAGCGCAGGAGACCTTGGTGGCGCGAACGCGCTGGATCGATCCCGAACCGCTGCCGCCGGCGCTCCCGGCGCTCCACCGCGATCCACTGCTGGCGGAGCTACTGTATCGCCGCGGTCTTCGCGATCCCGATGCCGCCCAGGTGTTCCTCGACGCTCGCCCCCGCCCCGCCCCGGATCCGGCTCTCCTCCCCAACATGGATCGGGCGGTTGAGCGCGTGTGTCGCGCCCTTGAACGTGGGGAGAGGATTGCCGTCTTCGGGGACTACGACGCTGACGGCGTCACCTCAACGGCCTTGCTTACGCGTGCCCTCCGTGCCGCCGCCGGCCCGGACCGGGTAGTGCCCCGTGTGCCGACCCGGGTAGAGGGCTACGGGCTCAGCCGGAACGCCATCGACGCCTTTCATGCCGTCGGGGCGACTCTGCTGATTGCCGTCGACTGCGCCAGCACCGATCACGAGCACGTCGCCTACGCCCGCGAGTGCGGTCTCGACGTCCTGGTGCTCGATCATCACCAGATGCGGGACATGGGGCCGACCGGCGCGATTGTCGTCTCGCCGCAGCTTCCGAGCGACTCTGAAAGCACCCCTCGTTCCTACCGGGAGTTGTCCGCGGTCGGGATCGCCTACCTGCTGGTTGCCGCGTTCGCCCGTGAAGGATGCCGTGTCGACGGGTCGGACGGTCAGGAGCCGGAGACGAATCTGTTAGATCTCGTCGCCCTCGGCACCATCGGGGATGTCGCGCCGCTAACGGGCCCGAACCGGCCGTTGGTGCGAGATGGTCTCCGCCGGCTGCGGGAGCGCCCGCGGCCTGGAATCGCCGCCCTTTGCCGGCGGGCTGGGATTGAGCCGGGAGACCTGGCTTCCGCCTCAGTGACGTTTAAGCTAGTTCCTCGCCTCAATGCCGCCGGACGGATGGGCGATCCGGCTCTGGCCCTCGACCTGCTGCTCACCGATGACCAGTCGGAGGCCGAGCGCTTGGCGGAGCAGATTGAGGCGTTGAACGACCGTCGGAAAGCGGAGTCACGCCAGGTCGTCGAGGATGCGGAAGCACTTCTTCGGACTCAGCCCGGGTGGACGGAGCGACGAGTGCTCGTGGTAAGTAGCCGGAGTTGGGGCGGCGGCGTGCTTGGGATTGCTGCCGGTCAACTCGCGGAACGATACGGCCGCCCTGCCATCGTCCTCAGCGACGACGGAACGGTCAGCCGTGGCTCCGCCCGGTCCGTATCCGGCTTCGACATCGCCGGTGCGCTGGCCCGCCACAGTCACCTCCTCGACCATCACGGCGGCCATAGCCAGGCGGCCGGCCTAACGATGCCCACCGCCCATGTTCCCGGGCTCACTGACGCGCTAGAGGCGGCAATCGACGCTGAAGGGGTGGCGTTGGCGGTTGAGCCGGAGATCCGGATCGACGCCGACGTCCCCTTGGAGCGGCTCACACTGGCCACGGCCCGACTCCTCGCCGGCCTGGAGCCTCATGGGGCTGGCAACGAACCACCAGTGTTTCGGGTGCGAGGGGCGCGGGTCGCGAAGTATAACGCGATCGGCGCCGACCGCCGCCACCTTAAGCTTCACGTGGGCGTGGGCCGTGGTGCGGTTCCGGTGGTTGCTTGGGGCGCTGCCGATCGCTCGTCCGAGTTGCTGCGCGAGCCAGTGGTCGACCTCCTCGTGGCCTTGAGCGTCGACCGTTGGGACGGCCAGACCCGTCTCCAGGTTGAAGCCAAGGACTTCCGGCCCGCCGAGTAGCAATCCGAGCGGGGATCAACAAGGGAGGAGTTGATGCGTACCGAGGCCGGGGGCCGTGGGACTGGGGAACGACGGCGTCTACGGGATCTCGGGATCGCCATCGGTACGCTGCCAACTGGTCCACTGAACGCGATCACCGATGTTCCCGGCGTGCGCGTTGGTCACACCACCATCGTCGAAGGTGAGGGCCCCCTGAAGGTGGGCGAAGGGCCGGTTCGCACAGGTGTGACCGCGATCCATCCCCACGACGGGTCGGCTTTCTCCGCGCGAGTTCCAGCGGCGATCGCCGTCTTGAATGGGGCCGGAGAGATCACTGGACGCTCCCAAGTGGACGAAACCGGTCTTCTGGACACCCCGATCCTCTTGACCAACACCTTCTCGGTCGGCGCAGTCCACCAGGCCGGTGTCGAGTGGCTATCGGAGCGTGAGTCGGAGCTCGGCACCGAGGACTTTGTGGTGCCAGTGGTCGCTGAGACGTTCGATGGCGTCCTCAATGACGCAGCCGGTCAGCACGTGCGGCGGGAGCATGTGGTCGCGGCCCTGGATGGTGCTACAGGAGGGCCAGTGGCGGAGGGCAATGTTGGCGGTGGCACCGGGATGGTGCTCTTTGGCTTCAAGGGCGGGATCGGCACGGCGTCCCGGATCGTGCGAGTTGGGGACAACCCCTACACCATTGGCGTGCTGGTGCAGGGGAACTTCGGCATCGCCGAGGACCTTCTGGTCGAGGGGGTGCCCGTGGGCCAGATTCTGGAGAACGAGATGCCCCCGCTCCCGCGTCGCCGCCACCGGGCGCCTGATGGTGACGGATCGGTGATCGTGGTGATCGCCACTGACGCTCCCCTGGCGGATCGCCAGCTCGCCCGCCTCTGTCGCCGGGGGATGCTTGGGCTCGGCCGCACGGGGGCAACAGCCCGCAACTTCTCCGGCGACCTCCTGCTGGCGTTCTCGAATACTCGCCAAAATCGTCTACCCCGCCGAATCATCGACCCACTGCTAACGTCAGTCCGTCTTGCTGACGAGCGGATTGATGACCTGTTCCAAGCGACGATCGAGGCGACCGCCGAAGCGGTCCTCAATGCCCTGACGGCCGCGGAAACGATGACCGGCCGCGACGGCGTCACGGCCCCAGCCCTTCCGCTTGATCGCCTCGTGGACGTGATGCGGGACTACGGACGCATTCAAGCGTAGCGACCACCCGGGGGAGTTCATCACCTGGGAACCCGGCATCAGAGGTTCGGCTTCTACAGGGTGACCCCTGACGGTCCCGGTTGATCTTGAGCCACGCTCTCCCGACGAGCCGGGTCTTCCCCACGGGCACAGCAAAGCCCCCGCGCCGCATGCGGCGCGGGGGCTTTCTTCGACGATCACAAGGGAGCGGTTCAGGCGATACCCTCTACTGCTTGACCGAGCCCGCATCGGCCGCCATGTCACCGAACGCCGCTCCGCCGCTCGGTGGGGCCATAGGGTCCACGAGTTCCTCGGTGGGCATCGAGTCGGCATCGGGCAGGCGCTCGATCTGGATGTCGTCGAGCATGATTGCCTCGGCAATCACCTGATCCATGCTGGTGACGAAGAAGAACTCCATGTCTCGAAGCACGTTGGCCGGGATTTTGGCCAGGTCACGGCGGTTGTCCTCAGGAGCGATCAGTCGGCGGATGCCGTGCCGATGGGCGGCCAGGCTCTTATCCTTGAGCCCACCGATCGCCAATACCCGGCCACGCAGCGTAATCTCGCCCGTCATTGCGGTGTCGTTGCGGACGGGCCGGCGGGTCAACGCCGAAATCAGCGCTGTCGCCATCGTGATCCCAGCAGAAGGTCCGTCCTTCGGTGTCGCACCCTCGGGCAAGTGGATGTGCAGATCCAGTTTCTCTTGGAAGTCCCGCGCGATGCTGAGTTGGTCGGCCCGGGAGCGCGCGTAGGAGAGCGCGGCGCGGGCAGACTCCTGCATCACGTCGCCCGCCCGGCCAGTGATCGTCAACGCCCCACGGCCCGGCATCGTCGCCACCTCGACCGGGATGATCTCGCCGCCGATTTCGGTTGTTCCCAGGCCGATCGCGAGCCCGATCTGGCTGTCACCCAAGTCCTGGTCGAAGCCAAACTTCTTGGGGCCGAGGAAGTCGACCAGCTTCTCTTCGGTCAGCTCAAGCGCTATTGGAGCGCCGTCGGCCCCGACCGCGCCCTTGCCGCGTACCACGTCTCGCGCGACTTTGCGGCAAAGCGTGGCCACTTCACGGTCCAGACTACGTACCCCGGCCTCTCGCGTGTAATCCCGGACGATCCGGCTCCAGAGCTGATCGGACACGGCGAGCGCTCCGGCGGGGAGCCCATGGTTGGCGAGTTGGCGGCGGAG
>JAUJMG010000249.1 GCA_030446955.1 Thermomicrobiales bacterium | reverse complement strand
GTGACCTTGCTGAGATCGTCGAGCGCTGTCTCCCGGAATGGACCGCCGGAGGCTGTAAGGATGAGGCGCGACACCTCCGCGACGGTGGACCGGCCCAAGCTCTGCCAGATGGCACTGTGCTCGCTGTCCACTGGACGGATGGCAATGCCGGCCATATCCGCTGCAGGGAGGATGAGTTCCCCGGCACAGACGATGGTTTCCTTGTTCGCCAGGGCAACAGTCTTTCCGGCTTGAATCGCGCGCAGCGTGGGCAGGATGGCCGCGTGCCCCGATGTCGCGACCACTACTATATCCGCACTCGGATGGGTAGCTACCGCAAGGAGTCCTTCTGAGCCCAGCAGAACACGAGGATGCTCAAGATCTAGATACTTCGCATCGTTGTCGACCGCGACAAGGTCCGGCTGGTACCGGCGAATCTGCTCGGCGAGGAGCGGCATATTCTGCCCCGCTGCTAGGGCCACAATGTGGAAGCGGTCCGGGTGGTGGTTCACGACCTCAAGGGTCTGGGTGCCAATGGACCCAGTGGAGCCGAGGACGGCAAGACCCAAGGAGCCGCCCGGGTGCATCCGTTCTTCACGGGTGACCAGGCCGCTCTGGCGACGTCCGCTCGGTTCCATGCTGCTCATTGGATGACCCGATTGACTGCAGCGGCGAGGAACCATCCGCCGGTAAGCGTGAAGAGCAAGGCGTCGATCCGATCTAACACCCCTCCATGGCCGGGGATGAGGGAGCCGCTATCCTTGACCCCTGCTTCCCGTTTCACCATGGACTCCGCCAGATCGCCCACTTGGCCAAGAGCGCCTAGGCTGATCCCGATGAGGATCCCCCACCACCAGTCAACGCCAAGCCCGAAGAGCACCGTCGATGCTGCCCCAACGATGCCTGAGCCGAAGAGTCCACCGGCGGCACCTTCGACTGTCTTCTTTGGGCTTACCGTTGGCAGAAGAGGATGGCGGCCGAGGGATCGGCCAATGAGGTACGCGCCCGTATCTCCCAACCAGGTGATCAGGATGATGGTCAGGAGCCAGGCGAGGCCGCGTGGGGCGCCGTCCTGCCACGATGCGACATGTGCCAGATCCCGCAACCACCCCGCGTTTACGGTACCCCCGGTTTCGCGGAGCGCCACTGCGGCGAAGACAGGAATCCCGATCCACAGAGAGCCAGCGGCGGCCAGCCCCCAGTCCAGCACGGCGCTCGGCTGTTCCTCCCCATAGCGAACGATGGCCGCCATTAGGGGAAGCCCGATCGCAATCGCCACCATCCCCAGACCGGCCTGTTCCCGTCCGCCGACCAGGGCAACGGTAGCGAACCCGACCACAACGGGGTAGCCGATGGGCAACGGTCGGCTGCCGATTCGGCTCGCCATGACCGAATACTCGCGAACAGCCACCAGACCGAGCAGCGCCATCGTCACGGCAAAGACCGGTCCGCCAAGGATAGCGGGTACCAGACCAACTAAGACGACTCCGACAGAGCTAAGGGATCGCTGCCGCACGGATGGAATCAGGAGCCGGCGACAAGGGCGGTGGGCGAGACGTTGCCGAACCGCCGTTCGCGGCGGGCGAAGTCGCTGACCGCCGTCCGAAGGTCATCCGGTCCGAAATCCGGCCACAGCACCGGGGTGAAGAAGAGTTCAGCATACGCGGCTTGCCAGATTAGGAAGTTGCTCATGCGGTGCTCACCCGAGGTGCGGACGATGAGGTCTGGGTCGGGCAGGTCACAGGTGTAGAGATGCCGACCGATCGTCTGCTCATCGATCTGTTCTGGGCGGAGACCGGCAGCGACAAGATCTCGGACCGCTCGCACCAATTCTTGTCGCCCCCCGTAGTTGAAGGCCAAAGTCAGGACGAGCCGGTCGTTAGCCTTGGTCAGATCGATGGCGCCAAGGACTGCGTCGCGGGTTTCCGAGGGGAGGCCCTCAAGGCTACCGATATGCCGCAATTGGGCACCCTGACGGTGCAGTTCCGGCGTCTCCCGCTCGATCACCTCTGCAAGGATCCGCATGATCCCGTCGATCTCGGCCGCGGGACGACGCCAATTCTCGGTTGAGAAGGCCCAGAGCGTGAGGTATTTGATACCAAGTTCGCCCGCTGCGTAGGTGATGCGACGAATGTTGTCGGTGCCGCGGGCGTGACCTTCGATCCGGGGGAGACCACGCTGTGCTGCCCAGCGGCCGTTGCCGTCCATAATGATCGCGACGTGGGCAGGGACTGGGTGAAGGGCCGTGGGTTGGGCGTGAGCCGAGCCGACCCAATCCTGGCGGGGTTTGCTCACGCTGCTACCTCCATACCAACGGCGGTGAGACATTGGGCGGCGAGCCGTGCCAGTGAGGCTGATCCGAGTGGAGCCAGAACGGCGGCACGGATGAGCCGTCACGAAACACTTTGTACTACAAAGTGAGAACTGTGTCCACGAGCGGCGAAGGCGCGTTTGCCACTAGGTGTCAGACCTCGAGGACCTCGTGTTCCTTGCCCTTGCCGATGCGGTCGGCTTCCTCAACGAATCGCTTGGTCAGGTCATCGACCTGCTGCTCGGCACGGCGCTCGTCATCGTCGGAGATCATCTTCTCGTTCATCAGCTCTCGGACTTGGCTCATCGCGTCCCGCCGGATGTTCCGAATGGCGATCTTGCCCTCCTCCACGTTCTTGTGGACGAGCTTCACCAGTTGCTTGCGCCGCTCCTCGGTGAGGGCAGGGATGGCGACGCGGATTACCTGGCCATCATTGTTCGGGTTCAGCCCTAACTCCGACTTCTGAATGGCCTTCTCGATGGCGCCGATCGTGCCACGATCCCACGGCTGGATGACGATGAGCCGCGGCTCCGGCACTGAGACACCGGCAAGCTGGTTGAGGGGCGTGGGCGTGCCGTAGTACTCGACGACGACACGATCCACCAAGGACGGCGAGGCGCGCCCCGTTCGCACACTGCCCAGGTCCCGCCGGAGGGCATCCAGCGCCTTGGTCATTCGGCTCTCAGTGTCGGCCAGCACGTCCTGAATCATCGTAGTTCAGCTCCTTCGAAGGCCTGAGAGGGCCACCCTAGACCCTCAGTCGGGCCACCTTGCCTCTCGCGACGGAGACAGATCCGGTTCGCGTCTGCTACGACTCCCCGTCCCGACACAGCCTCGCCGTCTGGACGCAATGAGCCGGGCGCGACGTCTTCATTGGATCTATTCGACGAGGGCGTCTGTCGCGGCGACGAGGGTGCCAACGGGTTCGCCGAGGACTGCCCGCTGGATGGCCCCCTCGTCATTCATGTCGAACACAATAATCGCCAGATCGTTGTCACGGCAGAGGGCAAGCGCAGAGGCATCCATGACCCGCAGGTTACGCTGCAGGGCTTCCTGGTGGCTCACTTGGACATATCGCTCGGCGCTGGGATTGAGGTTGGGATCGTCGGAGTAGACGCCATCGACCCCGTTTTTTCCCATGAGGAGCACGTCAGCGTCGAGTTCAAGGGCGCGGAGGGCGGCGGCGGTATCGGTGGTGAAGTAGGGATTTCCCGTGCCGGCCGCAAGAATGACGACCCGGCCCTTCTCCATATGGCGGATCGCTCGACGGCGGATGTACGGCTCCGCCACCTCGTGCATCTGGATCGCCGTCATGACCCGCGTATGGACAGAGGCCTTCTCAAGCGCGTCTTGAAGCGCCAGCGCGTTCAGCACGGTGGCGACCATGCCCATGTAGTCCGCGGTCGAGCGGTCCATTCCCTTACTGCTCGCCGCGAGACCCCGCCAGATGTTGCCGCCCCCGACAACCACCGCCACCTGAACCTCAAGCTCAACGATCCGTCGAATCTGGCGGGCGACCGACTTGACGACGCTGGGGTCAATGCCATAGGGAGCTCCACCCATCAGAGCCTCCCCGCTCAGCTTGAGCAGGACCCGCCCATACTTCGCCGTCACGTCTCGCCTCTCCTCGCTCCTGGCCGGGGGCATGCGCCGGGTTTGGTGGGAGGAGGCGGGACGAGGTCCCGCCTCCTTTTGGACTAGGCTGTTCCGTCACTCCCGGGCGAGGAGTCGGCCGGCAGATCGGCGCCGAGCTCGAAGCGGGCATAGCGGCGGACGACGATGTTCTCGCCGAGCTTGGCAATTTGGTCCCGGACGAGGTCACGGACCGTGCGGCGACCGTCCTTGATGAAGACCTGGTCCAACAGGCTCACAGCCTCCAGGGCCTTCTTCCGGTCGCCAAATTCCCGTTCCAGGTCAGCGAACGCTTCCGCCGGAATAGCCTCCTCAGAGAGGTAACGCGGCGAGGATGCGGCTACCTGCATGGCGAGGTCGTGAGCCAGATTCCGAAAGTCCGGGGTCCGGGCGACGAAGTCGGTCTCGCAGTTGACCTCGACGAGTGCGCCGATTCGGCCGCCCGCGTGGATGTAGGGCTCAACCAGCCCCTGCAAGGCGGCCCGGCCGGACTTCTTCTCCGCTTTTGCCAAGCCCTGCTGCTTCAGGATGTCGATGGCGCGGTCGACGTTGCCGCCGGCTTCCTCAAGCGCCCGCTTGCACTCCATGATCCCCGCGCCGGTCTTCTCGCGGAGTTCCTTCACTTGAGACGCGCTGATGACCACGATAGCTCCTGTCTCGTCACGGGCCGGCTACCCGACCCAAGTCTGGATGATTCCCGGGTCGCCCTGAGGACCCCCACACGGGAAGGCGACTAGGCAGTCTGCTCGTCCTCAACCTCCGGCGTTGCATCGGACGCTTCAACGTCAGGGGAGAAGACCTCCTCCATCGTTGATGGGGCCCGGCCACCGGAGCGTCCGATGTCCATCGAGCGCTCTGCCTGGGCAATCTCCGCTCGCATCATCCCTTCCATCGCCGCATCGGCGATGCCGGTGGCGAGCAGGCGGACGGCACGGATAGCGTCGTCGTTGCCTGGAATTAAGAAGTCGGCGTCGTCGGGGTCGCAGTTCGTATCGGTAACGGCAATGATGGGGATCCCGAGCCGGCGGGCTTCGTGCACTGCCAGGTGCTCCCGCTTCGGATCGATGATGAAGACCGCGCCGGGGAGTTGCGTCATGTCCCGCAGGCCGCCGAGCGTTCGCTCAAGCTTTTCAAGCTCGGCGAGCTTCGCCGCCCCCTCTTGCTTGGGCAGAAAATCAAACTCGCCTCGCTCCCTCTGGCCCTGGAGCTGCTTCATGTATCGAAGGCGGTTGCGGATCGTCACGAAGTTGGTGAGCGTGCCGCCCAGCCAGCGCCGATTGATATAGAACTGGTGGGAGCGGTCTGCCTGCTGCTGAACGATCTCCTGTGCTTGCTTCTTGGTCCCCACAAAGAGGACCTTACCGCCGCGCGCCGCTAGGTCGGCCACGAATCGATGAGCGTCCTCGAGGTACCGCACGGTCTGCTGCAGGTCGATGATGTGGATGCCGTTGCGGTCGGTGAAGATGTAGGGCTTCATCTTCGGGTTCCAGCGCTTGGTCTGGTGGCCGAAGTGGACACCGGCTTCGAGAAGGGTTTTCAGCGAAGCCTGGCTGGACTGTCCGAAGGTGCTAGTCACGGGGGCACTGGGTAGCACGATCAATCCTCCAATGGGACGGTGTTGGCCTTCCGCGCCGCTCAACCCGATTCCCGGACCGGCATCCCTCTAAGGGCGCGGCACACCGACATCGGTCCCGGCGCGTGCAAAATAACGGCCAAGCGGTTGCTGGGCCGCAGGCCAGTATAGCACCGGTCTCCTGGGTGAACCATGTGAATGCCACCGAGGTTCCCAGCAAGGCCGCCGCACTGGAGGGTGGCGAGCAAGACGCCAACGGGGCGCCTCGCGTGATGCGAGGGGCCCCCGGCACTTACGCAACAACTCTCGTAGTGAGGGGCCGCTTGGTTAATTGGTGGGTGGGGCGAGGAACACCCCCGCGCCGAACCCCGACGTCCCGGCGGGGGAAGGGACAGGATACACTGTGACGGGAGGGGGGCCACCGTCGCCGGGCTCGCCGGTCGCGCGGAGCGCTGGGCGGTCGATGACGTTGCCAGGGGCCCCGCTGCTGGCGTTCGCCTGATCGAGGCCGCCGAGCGCCTGGTAGCGCTTCTGCGGCTTCCCTGGGACGACGATGTCGACACCCTCCATGCCCGCCTGGCTGGGTCCAGTGGTGGACGTGGCGGACGCGTCGAGCTCACCGTGGAGGAGCACGCGGCCTACGTGCGCGTGACCGAGCGGATCCTCGCCAGCTGGCATGGCAACAGTCCGCTCGAGCGGTACATGTACCGGGGCTGAATCGGTCGTGCTCAGGCCGTCATGCGAGAGCGGGCGTCCTCCGCGAGGAGGGCGTCACGTTCGCTCTGGTCGAGAGGCGTGATTCGCGACCCGGTGCTGTCATCGCGTTCGACGAGGAGAACCTGATCGACGTACTCGGCAACCTG
>JAUJMG010000248.1 GCA_030446955.1 Thermomicrobiales bacterium | reverse complement strand
CTACTAAGCCGTGATCTGCAGTCCTCGCGCCGTGATCTGCAGTTCACGCAGGCCACGACCCGGTCCCGCCGCGTTAGGCCATCCAGGAATGCCTGCCCGGCCACAGGAGTGCCGATCACCTATCCCCACCACGGCCGTCATCGAAGTCCCATGGTCCGCTGAGCCAATACTAGCCAGTTCGGTTGTATAGCCCCACGACACCTTCCTCCTTTCGTCGAATAACGCGACACTCCTCCCGCACTTCCCGGCGCTGTCGTGGGTCCGGTCGCCCTTCATGATCTACCCGTGCTCTACGGGCTTGACGATGAGCGAGGCGAGGGGCTAGAGTAGCGATTGGCGAGTTATTCGGAAAATATGACATTGGTGGATGACTGAAGGATGGACGAAGCAGGGGAGTACGTCTCGGTGGGTGCAGCAGCGGAGGCCTCGGGCCGCAGCCCTCGCACGGTCCTGCGCTGGATCCGATCCGAAAAGGTACGGTCGCGTCCGAGTGAGACCGACCGTCGTGTCCGGTTGGTCCGGCTCTCCGACGTCCTTGCAGCGGCGGGAGGCGGCGCCGTCGGCGGGGACAGGGCGCTGGTGACAGGAGAGCTGAGCATCCAGCCCCCTCCGATCCGCGACGATGACCGTTCGCAATCAGTGCGCGATCGCGCCCTCCATGCGGCGTACTCCCAGTACCGCCAGCTCGCCGCGGAACTCGGCATGGAACCCGAGGAGCGCACCACGGAGGAGCTGCGCTGCACCCCCCTTGCCCGCAAGCTCCGGCACGCGTTCGAAGTGGCACGGGGGAGGCGCGGCGACCATCCCGAACGTATCGCCCGCCTAGTGGAGGGCGTCGTCGGCGCCCTCTTCTGGTCGCCTGGCGCAGACCGTCCCATCGTCCCGCGTGAGTTTTGGGGCACGCCCCTGGGCCGCGAGCTCGCCCGGGCGAAGATGGGTACCTTCGATCCAGCCGACCTACTGACCGTCCAGGAGGCCGCGGCACGCCTACGGCTGTCAACTGGGAGGATCTACCGATGGCTGGACGACGGTGAGCTTGCCTACGTCCGCGATCCCGACGCTGGACACACCTTCGTCTTGCGCGAGGATGTTGATGCGCGACTCGAAGCGCTCGAGCAAGCGAAGCAGGAAGTGCTTGAGCAAGAGAGGGAGCGAGCCCGCGTCATGCTGGAGAGGTACGAGAAGACCATGGAGCGGCTGCGCTCTGCGCTGAACGAGGCAACTCAACAGCAGGCTTCCCCCTCGGAGATCGAGAGGTTGAGGTCACGCCTGGCTGGGGGGGAGCAGCACATCGAAGAAATGAAGAAGGCGTTTGCGGAAGCGGATGCCGCCGTGGCCCCAGCGAAGCACGGCCAGGTTCCCCACGTCTCGCGGGTCGAACCCGTGATGGTCGAGGCGTCCCCTAACTCATCCGAGAGGTAGGGATCGATGCAGAAGCACGTGCCTCGCGCCGATAACGTTTCCACGCTCGAGATTGCTCTCGCACAGCTGCGCCGGATCATCGAGGACGGGGTGGACCACGGGTTCTTCGAGTGTAGCGTGAGCTGCGAGGTGATCAACGGCAAGAAACGTCGGCTTGTCATAAAGGCCGGCAAGAGCCACCAGTTCACGATTGCGGAGGACGAGATCCTCCAACGCTGAGGACGACCGCGAGCCGCGGCGACTCCTGCGACGGGAGCGCCCTAAAAGCCTCATCAACATGCAGGTCGCTCGTCATCGGTTGGACTCCGAGGCTGAGGACCCGAGCGGCTGGCCGCACGGCCAGCTCGCTGAGAACGGGGTCACCGATGCAAGCTCGACCACCGCGTGATGCCTGCCGTGCCCAAAGAGCTGCCCCTACGCCAAGCCATGAGCCGGCGATGCCGCTGTCCGATCCTCCCGACGCAGCAATGGATGGCGACCAGGAAATGGGCCGGGACCTCGTGCTGGCGCCGTACTGCGCTCCGAGCATTCACGTTCCTATCAGCCGCGTGCGGCTAGATCGGGGACGCGTCGAAGCACACGGGGAGAACCTGGACAGCCCCTTGCCCCTCGGAGAGGCGGCCCGCGATACCGGGGTTGCCATCGCCGAGATTCTGCTCCGCGCGGCGCTGGACCGATGTGACCAGGACACTCCGCACGTTGATCTGATGGCCCCACGTGACGCGGCGCGTCGCAGTTCGGAGCCACAGCCGTTCGGCTCCACAGGTGGAGGCCGGCGATGGAACCCTGCTGCTGGGGTCACCCAACGCGTCGGGGGGGAAGGCCGTGACTGATGAGCTGCCCAAGTCGACTCCCCAATCGAGTCGCCTAGCCCAAGCGGAAATCAAGGTGATCCAGCTTGCAATCCCGGGATTGGCCCTGAACCACGTTCGTCTGCAACACCGCTCTGGCTCGCATACCGGGACGCCGCAATTGAGTGCGCTGTCCCAAGATCCTCTCGTGCAGACCTACCTGCGCCGACTCGCCGCGCGCGGGGCCGCGCCGAACGGCGTAGCCGCCTACCGCTACCAGCTGCGGTTCGTCTTGCGGGCAGCCGAGCGGCTGACCGGGCGCCTGATCAGGATGGGGGACTTATTCCGGGACGTGTCTGTGCTGGGCCGCGCGCTCGTCGACGATAAGGGTGGCGTCGAGGGGGAGTGCCTGTCGAAATGGACCCTGGCCCAGCGGCGTTCGGCCGTCCGATCCTTCGCGAGCCTGATGCATCCGGAGCTAGTCTCGCTCCTCGGAGAGGACCCGCACATGGTGTTGCACCGGGCGCTGCGAGGCATGGCGGAGCGGGTGGGTGGTGGCTACCGCCTGACCGGCGGGGTGCCCCGCCGCCGCGGCGGCCGGGCGCCGACCGCGGACGAAATTGCCGCGGTCCTGGCCACCGCGGGCCAGGTACCCGGCTTCGTGGGAGCTAGGAACCGCGCCTTGTTCGGCATCTTGGCGGCTACCGGCACCCGCGTCAACGCCCTGCGCCACCTGGATGGGGCCGACTGTGTCGTCCTGCCGTCCGGCCGCGTGCGCCTGTTCCTGCATGAAAAGGCGAAGGTCGAACGCCGCGAGGTCGAGCTGAGCCGCGCACACGCGGACGCGCTGCGGGAATATGCCGAGGAGTTCAACTGGCACGCGAGCCGCCAGGGCTGGCAGGTGCGCGTCCGACTCGGGGAACCGGGGGCCATCTGGCGCAATTCCGAGCGTGGGCGGTGGTCCTACGATGACGTCCGAAGGACACTACAGGCCTCCTGCGCGGCTGCTGGGGTGCCGCCGTTCGCACCCCATGCCCTGCGCCGCGCCTTTGCCACCGAAGCCGCGAGCGCGCTGCCGCGCCACGTTGTGGCCTTGGCCGGCGGCTGGCGAGGGTTGGAGCGACTCGACGACCACTACGTGAGGCCGCACCCGCCGACTATTTGGGCGAAGCTGAGGTCTGGCGAGGCTGTGGCAGGACAGGAGATGGACGCACATGTCGTTGGTGAGGCAGTTGCGACTCTTTAGCGCCGATTCTGGGTTGACCGCGAGACGCACGCCCTTCGACCCTGAGTCAGAGCGGCTCCTCGAGGCATACTGTCGGGCACGGCTGGCCGAAGGGGCACACCCGCGCTCGGCCGAGCGAGAGGTGTCTCAGCTGCGCACCCTGGCGCGCGAGAGCGGCGCGCCGCGCGACCCGCTCCCGCTTTCGGAATTGTTGGCCGACCCGGTGCAGATTGCCCGTGTCCTGGTCGAGCCAGCCTTCCCGATCGCCCGCTCGACGGGGCGGGCGCGCCTGCTGGCCGTTCAGCGCTTCGTCCGGCTCGTCGGCCCGCTGGTCGGCCGGGATGCGGCCTCCGATCTGTGTTGCCTCGACGCCTCGCTACCAGCTGGCCCTACAAACGGCTGGCACGCGGCTGGCACGCTTGTGGCCGGCGAGCCGGGCCGACGTCGTGACCGGGGCCCCACGCTGGACGGGGCGGACCTCCTACGGATCGTCGACCGTGCGGCCGAGGGACAAGATCCATTGCGCCGAGCTCGTGACCGAGCCTTGGTCGCCGTACAGTGCTTTTCCGGCTTGCGACCAGAGGAGGTGGTTGGCCTCAGGTGGGAGGATCTGGAGTGGGCGAGGATGGCTGGGGGGTACTTTGGACTGACGGCGGGGGTGCATCGGCGCGGTTCCCGGCTGCGCCTCTTCGTTCCGGGGCCAGCCGCCGCGGCGGTGCGGGGGTTGGCCGAGCACTCAGCAGAGGAGATGGTGACGCTGACGGGGCCGGTGTTCCGTGCCCGTGGTCGGGCTGGGCGTTTGCTGAGCTACCGGTCGGCACGGATGATCCTCACTAGAGCGTGCAGGCGGGCCGGGTTTCCGGCCGTCGAGGCAGCCGAGTTACGTGCCGCCTTCGCCTCATGGCTGAGGGTGCAGGGGCTGTCGGACCACGAGGTCGCGGAGGTGCTCGGCCTAGCGCGGGTACGGTCGGTCGACGGCCTGCTCCGCCGGCACGCGGAACTGGGTGCCCAGCGCACCGTGCGGGAACGGCTCGACCGTTGACGGATAGGTGCAAGACGGGTCTGCTGACCGTGAGCCCTGAGGTTGCAGATCACACGAGGCCGGGAGCTGCTCCGCACACGTCCAGCACGAGGCGAGCGCGTACCATGCGAGGGTGAAGATCGAACTGGCACGTGCCATGTGGAAGGCAACCAGGTGGATTGCGGCCCAGACAATCTGCAGGCGACCGAAGGCAGATCAACCAGTGACGAAACGCAGGTGATCGACCTCAGCGATGTGGTCGATGCCGCGCAGGTCGCGGGCATGTTGGGCGTGACGCGCCAGCACGTCGTTCACCTATTCAAGACGGGGCGCCTACCTGCCAGGCGCCTCACCGCGACATGGGTGACGACGCGCAAAGCAGTCGAAACCTACGCGCACGCGCGCCGACCTCCTGGTCGACCCAGAGCAAATCAACCTACAAATAGATGATGATTGTAATATAATTCAGCTGCGAGATGATCGAGGTCGACATCCGGCGCGATGTCGGGTGTGTCCGCCGACTCACCGAAGCAGTACGAGAGGTAGATGCTCGCTTTAGCATCTGCTTTCCCCGTAGGAGGGTTTCTCATGTCGCGTGAGCGCGTCGCCATCATCTACGACCGTGCCTCCTCTCCCGGCCAGAAGGACAACTTCGCCCGCGCCGACGCGGCCCGGCTCTCCCGCTTGGCCGAGGAGCGCGGCTTGGCTTGGGACCTGCGCCAGGAGATCAAGAGCGGCGAGGAAATCGCCAATCGCCCGGTGATGCGGCAGATTCTCGACGAGATCACCGACGGCCGCGTTGCTGCCCTGATTGTCCAGGACTTCACCCGTCTATCCCGGGACGAGGATGGCATCGACGGTCGGATCATCCGTCAGTTCTGCCGCGACCACGGCTGCCTGATCGTCACGCCGGAAAGGGTCTACGACTTTGAGATGGATGCTGACGATGACCTGGCCGATGTCCAGTTCCTAGTTGGCAAGTGGCAAAAGCGCTCCAACATCCGGGCGATGACACGGGGTATGGTCGAGCGGGCGCGCCAAGGGCTTTTCCTGCCATCTGCCGCCCCGTATGGCTACGACATCCAGATCGATTTGCCGAAAGGTGCTGATAAGCCGATCCGTCGCTGGGTGATCAATGCTGGGGAGGCCGAGGTTGTCCGCCTCGTTCACCGCCTCTACGAGCGCATGACCCTACGGCAGATTGGGCTATACTTCAATGAGCATGTGGGAGCGCGGCCGATTAAGAACCGCGTCCGGCAGCGGCGGCAGTACGCCCACGTTGAACATGCCTACCGAATCGAAGAACTTTCCGAGGTCCGGACTCACCGTGCATGGACCCGGGTTGACGTGCGGGAAATCCTCAGCCCGGGCGGCAACGCCGAGGTCTACGCAGGCTTTGTGACGTGGGGCACCGAACGGCGATCGCGTCACACCCGCGGCATCGAGCCGATTGTCCACTTCCACCCGGACCTGCAGATCATCTCGGTCGAGCAGCTGAATCAGACCAAGCGCCTGCTCGCCGAGCGTGCCACCCTTCCGCCCCGCAGCGTGACGAGTCCGTTCATCTTCTCGGGCGTGCTCCGCTGTGCGAGGTGCGGCGGCGCGATGTCCGGCAAGCGGGCAAAGCAGCCGGGGAGCAGTGCCCGCACTCCTAAGTACGTCTGCCGCCGCTACCAGGACGCGGGGAGAGCAGGCTGCCCCGGGCAGCCCCTCCGAGAGTCTACCGCCCGAACGATCGTCGAGGGGTTCTTGGTCGAGCTGTTCGAGGAGCGCCTGAGCTTGGACGAGTACCTCGAAGACGCCGCCCGGCTGCTCGACGGCGGACCAACCGAGAATCAACTCCGACAGCAGCTGGAGGCCGAGCTGCACGAGGTCAACCAGGCCATCCAGCGGCTGGTGGACGCGATCGCGAGCGGCGTCAT
>JAUJMG010000247.1 GCA_030446955.1 Thermomicrobiales bacterium | reverse complement strand
GTCCTGCTCGGCGGCGTCCGCGACGGCCTCCCCGAACTCGACCATCGCGGTGCGGGGCAGGAGGCGGGAGGGGGTGGCGATGACGACCGGCGGACCGAGATCCTCTGCCGGGTCGGGGGCCAGGACGTTGCCGTAGCCGGCCAAGTTGCGGCCGTGGCCCAGGAACCAGAGTGGGACCATGGTGCCCCAGTCGAGCGGGACGATGCTTTCGGCGCGCATGTTGCCGGCGTACCCGCCGAGGGCGATGGGAAGGCCGCGCTGCCGGGCGGCGTGGGCAATCGCGTCAGTGAGCGGGGCGTCGACGGGCAGGTTCATCTCGACGGTCCGTCCCTCGTGGTGGAGGGTGCCGGCGCCGCGAGCGACGGCCGCGAGGCAGATGGCGCCCTCCACCACGAGGTTATGGGGCGTGGCGACGACGATGACGTCCGGCCGGGCGGTGGCGGCGCGGCGACCGAGTTCCTCCAGGGCGGCGCGGGTAGCGAGCGCGCCGAGCGCGTCCTCGCTCAGGTCAGGGATGATCGGCCAGCCGTGGGGCGCGACGCCAGCAAAGACGATCCCCGCCATTCGTGCTTCTCCTTCAAACGCTGCAGAGGTCGATGATCCGCCTACTGGCCCGGTGGAAGCGCAGCCACCCAGACTCCACGTTGGAACACCGTGCTTTCCCCGTGCCCGACCGGACTTTCAAAGAATGATCAGCCCGTCTTCCCCCTCGGGTGGCCCGGACATCACCGGCGTTTCATCGCTGAGCGGTTGGGGATGTGGGAAGGCCGCAGCCACACCCATTGAGGGAGTCAGAACCTCACGTCGCCCACCATCCATCCCCGGCTTGGACGGGGAAAGAACAACGGACCAGAGCCGATGGGCTCCGGTCCGTTGTCATGTCGTGTCACGTTCTGGATGACGCAGCCCGCGTCGGCGGCTCAGACCGTCGGGCGGTGACGGGCCACGGCGAGTCCCAGGAGGACGAGAGCGGCGGCACAGAACGCGAACAGCGAGACCTCACCCGGGATAACCACCTCAACGGCAGTGCCAGCCGCCGGGGCCGCCCCAGCTGCATCGGGCACGGCAAGCATGAGCGCGAGCGCGACAACCAGGAGGGGCAGGAGGCGTGCAAGATGTGAGCGACATCGCATAGACACGGGACTTCTCCTCGTCGGCGCTTTCCATCCCTCGCTGCTACCCGCCGTTTCGTGGGCCCGAGGAGGTTCGCCGGTCTCCGCTGCATCCGTTCTCGTACTTCTACTCTAGGTGACGTATCGGCCCTCGCATATCGGTCAAACGACGTATTTGATGTACGTAGCCGTCCTACGTCGTTAGGCATCCGCGGGTGGCTGCGACGACGCTCCGTCCCACAGCGCCCACACGCGCCATTGGACGCCGGCTGCTCCGGCTCGGTGCAGGATCGATCCGTAGCGCTGTTCAGCTTGACGCGATTGGCCCGCGTCGGAGGGCAGGTCATCGCGACGGCTGACGCCGCCAGGGGCACAGTCCGGCTGGAGTCGCGTGAGCTGGCACCGGAACTGCACTCGTCTCATGAGGGGTTAGGAGGGATGCCTTTCGGTAATGAGGCGACATGAGAATCAGTTTCATCGCTCCTGAGAGAGGCCTCCTGCTGAGGATTCCTGTTCGACGAAGGCCTCATAGGGTGGCAGGGTGCAGTCGATGGTGGGCCACTGGAGCCGCAGGCGCCGGGCCACATCCCCCGCGCCGCCGGCTAGCGCCTCGAACCGTCCAAGGTCGTTCGCCAGCGTGACGAAGTGATCGAGACCGGCGACGATTCGCTGCCGCCAGGTCGAGCGGCCGAACCGTTTATCTGCCTCCATCACTGACGGCAGGTGCGCGCACAACGCGGCGAGCCAGCCGGCGCTGCATGCCAGGATGGCGTGCGCAAAGACCCCGTCGTCCGCGGCCGCCGGGCAGCCGCAGACCAACGCGCGGCGATAAGCGGCGAGGCTACGGCGCTGGATGTCCTGGGGGATACGACGCGCCCAGACGCTGTAGAGGTAGCGCATCCGGGCGAAGGCACCGTCGAGGAGGGCGTGCCGGAAGCCCGCCGTCTCCAGGTCGAACAGGCGAGCCCGGTCGCCGGCGTAGAAGGCGTTGCCAGGAGTGGCGTCGCCGTGGGTGAAGGCGAGAAAGGGGCCGGGCGCGTGGATGGCCCTGATGGCTGCCCGCACCTCCCGCTCCAGAGCCGGCGACACCCGCACCCCGATCGCTGCCACGTGGCCGGGCAACGCTTGCAGGGCAGCGTCTAGGCGGTGGATGGCGTGCCGCGAGACCGCATGGGCACCCTGGCTCTCGCGGATGCGCCGGTACTCCTCGGCGCGCCCAATCGTGGACGCGTGCAGCCGACCGAGCGCCTGGTTGAACGCAACAAGGGCGACCTCGGCGCGTTCAGGGGCGGTACTGGTGAGGATGTTGCCCAGCAGCTGCTCGCTCGGATCCCCGAGGTCCTCCAACACCAGCAGCTCGGCTCCGGCATCACCACCGTAGAGGCGAGGAACGAGATCCTGGGCGGCGGGCACCCGAGCCAGGAATTCGAGGGCGGACCACTCGTGACGGAAGTGTCCTCCACGCTCGTTCCACCGCTTGACGATGACGGTTGATGGGATGTCAGGTGAGGGCGTCATCGGCGTGCAGCGGAGGATGACGCAGGCGGCGCCGGGGTAGTCAACAACGATGTCCGCGAGCCGGAGCGTGACTGGTTCCTTGCCGGGTGGCGCGAGGGCTGCTGCCGCGACCGCGACGATGTCGGCGTGGTCCATCTTCCACCTCACGGGGACGAGTCACTGGCGTCGCCCTGACTCCAGTTCCATGATCCACATCAGACTATTTCCGCATGAGTTGGTCCCTCTTGGAGCGCGCAGGGAGTCCGATCAGGCGTCTGGGGACCAGGGCGACCCGGCGGGTTGCCCCGCTCGTCGGGGCGATCCCGTCCTACACAGCGGGAGACCATCCGGCCATTCATGGGACCTAAGGACGGCGGCGAGGTCGTCAGGCACGGGTTCACCAGCCGCCGGGTCACCGAATCTCCTCAGCCCCCGGTCCCGTTGGCGGGCTGCCGTTCTGTAGGACGCGGTGTCTTCGGTTCAGTGTCGGTGATAGGCTGTGCCGACGGCACCGAGAGGTTGGGAGCCGGAGTGGAGGGGCCCGGTGGCGAACCTGAGTCGGGCAAGGCACCGCTCGGAGCCGGTGGGGGCTGCGGCCTCCGAAGTGGGCATGCTGCATTCGTTGCGGGCGTATCCGGCGTTCCGGCTGCTGCTCCTTGGGACGTTGGCGACGAATTCGGCCTTCTGGATGTACCAGGTCTCCGCCGGTTGGCTCGCGCTGCAGCTGACGGACTCTCCCCTGTTCGTCGGCTTGACCGGCTTCGCGGGCGGCATCCCGCTCCTGGTGGTGTCGCTCCCGGCGGGCGTGGTGATCGACCGCTTCGACCGCCGGAAGGTGCTACGCGCGGCGCAGTGCGGCGTGATGGTCGTGGCCGGATTGTTTGCGATCCTGGTCGGCACGGGCGCCATCGAGCCCTGGTCGATTCTGGTGCTGGCGTCCGCCTATGGGACGGTCATGTCGTTCATCTTCCCGACCCGGACCACGATCGTGCCGTCCCTGGTGCAGCGGGTCGATCTGGCCAACGCGGTAGCGCTTAACGCCGCCGGCCAAAATGCGACGCGAGTGGTCGGACCGTCGCTGGCCGGGATCCTGATCGCGGCGATCGGTGTCTCGGGGACCTTCGCCGTCGCGGCCGCGATGCAGATCCTGGCGCTCTACTCGACCTCGCGGTTGCCGGCGACCGCGTCAGAGGAAACTGCACGGCGTGGCATCGGCGGGACGAGCCTGACGGTGGGGCTGCGGATTGTGGCAAAGGACTCGTTCCTGGTGGCGCTGATCCTGATGGCGCTGGCGACGAACGTCCTGGTGATGCCGTACATCAACCTGATGCCGGTCTTCGCCCGGGACGAACTGGGCGTCGGATCGTCCGGGTTGGGGATGCTGCTGGCCAGCACGGGGCTCGGGACGGTCGCCGGGGCGCTCTCTGTGGCGCGTTCGCGGCGCCTCACGACCTGGGCACCGGCGCAGGTCGTCACGGCGGCCGGGTTCGCGCTGCTGGTGCTGGTCTTTGCGATCACGCCGATCGTGCCGGTGGCGGCGCTGCTCCTGTTCGCGGCGGGGTGGATGAGCGCGTCTTTTCTGGCGATCAACCAGACGGCGCTGCAACTGAAGGTGGCCGATGAGGTGCGGGGGCGGGTGCTGTCGATCTACCTCCTGACCTGGGGGATGCTGCCGATCGGTCAGCTCACCGTCGGCGCGCTGGCGAACCAGTTCGGCGCGCCGGTGGCGATGGCGGTGGCCTGCTCCGTGGCCCTCGCATTCATCGGCGTCATCGGGCGGCGCTACCCATCGCTGCGGGGGTAGTGCTGCTGGCCTGCGGGTGGACGGGGGCGAGCGCGTGGATCCGAAGCTGACCGAGGCCGAGAAGACCTACCTGAAGGGCCTGATCGACCGCGACGAGCCCCTGCCGCTGTCGTACCGCGAGCGGCTCTTCCCCAGCGCCCAGGTGATCGACGGAGGGGGAAGCAAGGTAGACGCCGGCAGCATGCCCGCCCTCTGCCCGGTAGAGCGCTTCCCGGCGATCACGCTCCAGGGTTCCTACCCAAAGGGCGAAGAGGGGATCGGTCCAGGCGGTGATTCGTGCTGGACCAACCGCCTGATCCGGGGCGACGGCCGGGCGGTCCTTGCCACGCTGCTGAACGGACCGCTGCGGCGCGACATCAAGGCGGTGGGGGGCGTAAGGCTAATCTACCTGGACCCGCCGTTCGCCACCGGCGGCGATTTCGCGATGGCGGTACCGGTCGGGGAGGGGCCGAATCCACCAGTCGTCGAGGTGCCGGCGTTTGGGGACTCGTGGGGCATGGGCGAGGGCTACTGGGCGATGCTGCGCGAACTGCTTCGCCTGGCGCACGAGCTGCTGGCGGAGGACGGCAGCCTCTACGTCCACTGCGATTGGCGCACGAGCGCCCGGATGCGGCTGCTGCTGGACGAGATCTTCGGCCCAAATCGGTTGGTCAACGAGTTGGTCTGGCGTTATGGTCTCGGCAACGCGGCCGGACGGCGCAGCTTCGCCCGCAAGCACGACACGATCCTCTTCTACGCCAAGTCCGACCGCTACGTGTTCAACCGACTGCGCGGCCCGGTGACACCGGCGATGGCGGCCAAGTACTGCCATGAAGACGCGCACGGTCGTTACATGCTTTCCTATGGACGCAAGCGGTATCTGCAGGGTGGCAAGCCGCTGGAATCGGTCTGGGACATCCCGACCCTTGGGCCGACCGCGAGCGAGCGGTCCGGGTACCCGACTCAGAAACCTGAGGCGCTGCTGGAACGGCTCCTCCTCGCCTCGACCAACCCCGGCGATCTGGTCGCCGACCTCTGCTGCGGCTCCGGCACCACCCTCGCGGTTGCCGAACGTCTCGGTCGCCGCTGGATCGGCGCCGACACCGGCAGGCTGGCAGTCCAGACCGCCCGGAGGCGCTTACTCGCCGCGCGGGAGGGATTGGCCGTCGTCGGACGGGCAGCGGCACCGTTCGAGGTTATGGAGGTGGATGAGGACGCGCTCCCGTTGGGATCCGGTTCCCATGACGACGACCAGATGCGTGCCGTGATGGGAGCGGACCGGCGAATCGAGGCGGTAGCGCGGCTGACGGGACTGACGGTAACCGTGGAACTGCGGGGGTACTGGGTCGAGACCCGTCGCGATGCTGAAGCCGTCTGCGTGGCGCTCCGGCCCGGAGGATGGGTGCTCGCCGTCGTGGACGGTCATCTGGTTCGTCTGGCGAAGGGGCGAGACGGCATCATCGTTCCGGAGCGCCTCACGCGGCGCTGGTCCGACTGGATCGAGGAGTGGGCGGTCGACTTCTCCGGCGGGATGAGCGAGGACCACGCTTCGGACGTCGGCGTCTTCCAGACCGATTGGCACACCCTGCGAAGCGGGCGAGAGCGAGACCTGGCGCTGGTCAGCGCCCCGCACGCCTATCCCCGGCCGGGGATCTACCGGATCGGGGTGCAGGTGATTGACCCGTTCGGATGCCGGACGACGACGACCATGACGGTGGCGGTCGGCAAGGAGGAGGGGAGCGCCGGTTAGAGATCTCAGCACGCGGCACCGTGGGAGACGATTCTCACGGCAGCGACAATCTGGGCTACGATGATGTTGGGCGAGATCTCTGGGCTCGGCACGCTTGCCGATCTCGGATGACGCCGCTGCGAGCGCGTATCATCCCTACGACGCGGATACATCAGGATGTCCATCCACTGGCGAAGCAGTCCGCACCTGGTCCGGTGGGCACGTGGGCGACCTTGGGCACAAGCGTGACCATCAAGGCCATCTGCAAA
>JAUJMG010000246.1 GCA_030446955.1 Thermomicrobiales bacterium | reverse complement strand
GACCCGGACTACGCCATGTACAACCAGTTCCGGTGTGAGGGGACGAGCAACTACGGGAAGTACTGCAACCCCCGGGTCGACGAGTTGCTCCAGCAAGGCCGAGTAACGCTCGATCGTGGCGAGCGAGTTGGGCTTTACAAGGAAGCGGCCCAGATTGTGGTTGACGAGGTGGCCTACGATGTACTGCTGTACCAGGGCTATATCGTCGCCATGCGGGAGAACGTCGAAGGTTTTCAGCCACACCCGGCTGGAAGCTTCAATTCCCTGGATGCGACTAGCTTGACTTAGCCGTTGCTCCCACGCTCGGCGCCGGGACAATGGGGGTGAAGGTCGATCGTCCGGTGGTCCGGCCCTCACGCGTCGTTTCCGCGGCCTAGCCGGGGGGCGCCGAGAGAAAGGTGCTCCGAGGGGGTGCTGCGCTACATCGCCCATCGACTGCTCCTCCTCGTTCCGGTTCTGCTCGGGATTACCGTTGGGGTGTTCTTGCTGTTGCACCTGATCCCCGGTGACCCCGCGGTCGTGTTGCTCGGGCAGGACGCCAATCCGGACGACATTGCCCGACTCCGGCGGATTCTGGGTCTAGACGAGCCACTTGTCTTCCAATTGGGCCGTTACCTCGCTCGGGTGGTCCAAGGGGACCTGGGCGTCTCCATCTTCCAGTCCCAGCCAGTCACCACGATTGTGTTCGGGGCGCTGCCCGCGACGATCGAGCTGGCGGTGGCGTCCCTAGTGGTTGCCGTGCTCCTCGGCGTGTCGCTTGGCGTGCTTGCCGCGGTCCGCCAGTACTCGCCCTACGACTACGGGGCGATGCTGGTGGCGCAAATCGGCGTGTCGATGCCCGTCTTCTGGCTCGGCATCCTGGCGATTCTCCTGTTCTCCGTTCATCTCGGCTGGCTCCCGACCTTCGGTCGAGGGGAGGGGGTGCTTGCAGCTGGGGTGGACGGAATCACGGGTGACGGCTGGGGAGCGCTGGGCGATGCTCTGCGCTCCCTGGCCCTGCCGGCGCTTACGCTCGGGTTCAGCGCCGCCGCGCTCATCAGCCGCATGGTGCGGGCGTCCGTCCTAGAGGTCTTGGGGCAGGACTTCATCCGCACCGCGCGGGCGAAGGGTCTGCGGGAGCGGACAGTGATTATCCGCCACGGGCTGCGGAGCGCCCTGATCCCCGTGGTCACGATTGTCGGACTGCAGTTTGGGTACCTGCTTGGTGGCGCCATCATCACGGAGACCGTCTTCGCCTGGCCGGGGGTGGGCCGGCTGATGATCACCGCAATCGGCCAGCGCGACTTCCCGCTGGTGCAAGGAGCGGTGCTCATCCTGGCTCTGCTGTTCTCATTGGTGAACTTGTGCATCGACGTCCTGTACGCGTGGTTGAACCCGCAGATCAGCTACGAGTGAGGCGGGACCGGTGAAGCGCACGCTTCGGCGACTCTGGCGCAGCAAATCTGCAGTCATTGGCGGGGTGATCGTACTGGCAGTGGTGCTGAGCGCCGTCCTCGCGCCGCTGGTAACGCCCGATGATCCAGAGGCCATGGAGATGACCGATCGCCTTGAGGGACCCAGCTGGCGGCACCCGATGGGAACCGACCAATTCGGGCGGGACCTCTTCACGCGCGTCGTCTACGGGGCTCGAATTTCGCTTAGCGTGGCGCTAGTCGCCGTGGCACTGTCGGTGGTGATTGGGGTCGGCCTCGGGCTCCTATCCGGGTACTACGGTGGAACCCTCGACCTCCTGGTGCAACGGGTGGTCGACATCTTCCTGGCCTTCCCGGTGCTGCTGCTGGCCATCGCACTGGTGGCGGCATTGGGCTCGAGTCCCCGCAACGTAGTCCTGGCCCTGGGCCTGGTGGGTTGGACGAACTACGCACGGGTTGTCCGAGTCGACGTGCTGGCGCTGAAGGGGCGCGAGTTTGTCCAGTCCGCTCGCGTGGTAGGCGCGTCCGACCTCCGCCTCATCCTCCGCCACATCTTGCCCAACGTGGTGTCGCCCGTCCTCGTGCTCGCGACGTTGGGAATCGGCTACGCGATCGTCGCGGAGGCCGGCCTCAGCTTTCTCGGGCTCGGCGTCCAGCCGCCGGCCCCGAGCTGGGGCTGGACCGTCGCATTCGGCACCCGGTTCCTCCGTGATGCCCCGCACCTGTCGATCTTTCCCGGTCTGGCCATCATGGTGAGCGTCGTCGGCTTCAATCTCCTCGGGGACGGGTTGCGGGACTTGTTGGACCCTCGATCACGGCAGCGCTGACCCGGTGGGCCTGCCGCGTCGCCTGATACGGTAGACCAGCAAGAGGAACAGGAGGAAGGCGAATGGAACACACCGTCGAGTGGATTCCCGTTGCAAGGATGGTCGACGGCAGCGAGCTGGCGTTCACGATCCACACCTTCCGGGGAGGGGAGGGCCCGGTGGTCGGGATGAGCGCGGCCATCCACGGCGACGAGACGATCGGCCCCGAGGCGTTGCGGCGCCTTGGTGCCCTACTGGAGCAGCCGGACCGAGAGCTGCGCGGCACCGTCCGCATGATCCCGGTGGCCAACCCCTTGGCCTACGAGGCCAACACGAGGAACACCCCGGCTGACCACGTCAACCTCAACCGCGTGTTTCCGGGCGACCCGGACGGCTGGTTGACGGAGCAGCTCGCCGCCAAAATCGCGCAGCACTTCCTGACCGGTCTTGATGCGTACGTGGATCTCCACGCGGGCGGCGCCTACCCGGTTGTCGACTATGTGTATCTCACGAGCACGCCGCCGCTCTCCCGAGCCTTCGGGTCGCGGCTCCTCTACCGGCCCAAGGAGCCGTACCCCGGTACTACCGCCACGGTCGCCGACGAGCGCGGCATCCCGACCGTGACCGTGGAATTGGGCGGGGGCCTCTACCAGGAAGAAGAGTACGCGCGGCGCAACCTGGACGGCCTGCTCAACGTCCTTCGGAGCGTCGGGGTGCTCGCGGAGCAACCCCGGCCGGCTCCGGAGCAAATCCTGATGCACGACATGGCCATCCTACGGCCTCACCACGGGGGCATCCTCGTGCCGGAGGTTCGGGTGTCCGACCTGGCGCGCGAGGTGCCGGGCGGGACAGTGCTCGGCCGCATCTACAGCCCCTACACCTTCGAGCTCCTGGAGACGATCACGGCGCCCTTCGAGCGATCGCTGCTGGTGCTCCTGCGGGACAACCTCGCCCCGATCCAGCCCGGCGCCTACATGTACATGTTAGGCGACGCCTCGACGGCCGAGATACTACCAGCTGAGGCCCAGTGAATCCCCCAATCGGGGCACTGCCGGAACCGGAGAAATGCCGACCGGGCAGTGCGAAACGCGCGACGGAACTGAGGAGGCGTACGTGATTCAGGTGTCCAAATACGCGCAGTCCGACGAGCTCTACCGACGGGCTCTCCAGAGTATCCCGCAAGGAACCCACTCGAGCAGTAGAAAGGATAGCCCCCACCCCTTCTACTTTCGCCGCGGCGAGGGGGCCTGGGTGTGGGACATCGACGGCAATCGCCTGGTCGACTGCGTCCTCGGCAACGGAGCCTTGGTCTTCGGCCACGGAAGCCCTATCGTCCGGGAGGCTGTCGAGGAAGCGATGGCGGCGGGACTTGAGTCCGGGCTCGAGACGCAACTGAGCGTTGAGGTATCCGAACTCTTCCTACGCTTGGTCCCGACCGCCGAGCAGGTTCGCTTCGCGACGACCGGCACCGAGGCGGTTATGCATGCAATCCACATGGCACGAGCGGCGACTGGGAGGCCTGACATTGCTAAGATCGAGGCAGCCTACCATGGCTGGTACGATCTGGTCTTCGTCAGCACGTGGCCGGACCTCGCCAAGGCGGGCCAGCCCGAGAACCCGGTGTCCTTGCCGGGGACGGGAGGGCTCAACCCCGCCGCCGTTGGATCTACCCTAGTCATCCCGTTCAACGATGCTGCGGGGGCAGTGCGTCTGCTTGAGGCTAATGCTGGCCGACTAGCAGCCGTATTCGTGGAGCCGGTCTTGATCGATGTTGGCTACATCCCGCCGACGCCTGGCTACTTGGAGGCCATACGGGAGGCAACCGACCGACTTGGCATTGTACTTGTCTTCGACGAACTATTGACCGGATTCCGCGTCGCCGTCGGTGGGGCCCAGGAACGCTACGGCATCCGGCCCGACCTATCCATCTGGGGAAAGGCGCTCGCGGGCGGGCAAATCCTGTCGGCCGTGGCGGGCCGCGCTGACCTAATGGCTGAGTCGGCCGGCTCGGCCGGCTTCGTGGGGACCTTCAACGGCCACCAGTGGTCGCTTGCCGCCGCGCGGGCGAGCTTGACGGCGCTCGCAGACGGCGCCTTGGTTCGGCAGCTTGAGGACGGGACACGCTACCTCGCCGAGCGGTTTGACCAGGCCGCGCAGCGAGCCGGCGTGGAGGCTAAGTTCCACGGCGGTGGCGGCCACTTCCAGTGTTACTTCACGTCCGAGCCCGTACGCGACTATCGCAGCGCGGCCCGGGCCGACGGGCGACGCTACACATGCTTCCGCACTGCAATGCTGGACCGAGGGGTGTTCTTGGTGCCGGGATACACGGGACATAACGCGATTAGCACCGCTCACGAAGGGGATGTTCTGGAACTCGTCGCCGACGCTATGGATGCTTCCCTTGAAGAGGTCGCCGCGCAAGGCAACTAGGGGTCTCGAGCCTGCCGCTCCCTGACCGGCCCCGTGGCGTCCACTCGGCTGTTTAACCACCCGGCCGTGCTCCTGCCTAGCCGATGTCCGGTATGACCGAGGGGGGACTGAGGTGGGGGACTGACCGCTGCTCGCCGGCGCCAACCACGAGAGCGAGGAGGTGTGCTCGTGACGCCAGAGCACCCGGAACCCAGCCTACCTGATCTCTTCGAGACGTCTTTCTCGATCGCCCGACGGGACCTGTCCCCAGTTCAAGTGGTCGAGGCTGCGCTGCACCGCATCGAGGCGCTGAACCCTGTCCTCAACGCCTACATCACCGTGCTAGCGGACCAGGCGATGCTCGACGCACGGCGCGCCGAGCGAGAGATCGCCGC
This sequence comes from Thermomicrobiales bacterium, assembly GCA_030446955.1. Taxonomy (GTDB): domain Bacteria; phylum Chloroflexota; class Chloroflexia; order Thermomicrobiales; family UBA6265; genus LC2-1. Next base: position 1,381 of record JAUJMG010000246.1, on the reverse strand, counting down.
AGGCCACCACCGCGCTCCGCTCCACGGCATCCCCGTCTCGGTCAAGGACCTCTTCGCAACTCGTGGGGTACGGACGACGGCAGGATCGCGGGTGTTGAGCGACTCCGTGCCGACGGAGGACGCTGGCTTGGTGCAGCGGCTTCGCGAGGCGGGGGCCGTCATCGTGGCGAAAGCCAACATGCTGGAATTCGCCTACGCGGCCGTCCACCCCGACTACGGGCCCACGAAGAATCCGTGGGACCTCACTAAGACTGCGAGCGGATCGAGCGGCGGTTCAGCGGCCGCCGTGGCGGCTAGGATGGACTTCGGGTCATTCGGCAGTGACACTGCTGGGTCGATTCGCATCCCGGCGTCCTTCTGCGGGGTCACCGGGCTGAAACCCACATTGGGTCGGGTCTCCCGGTCCGGTATGCAGCTCCTCTCGTGGAGCCTCGACCACGCCGGGCCCTTCGGCCGCTCGGCCAGGGATGTTGCCCTGCTCCTACACGCTGTCGCCGGCCATGACCCGCGCGATCGGTTCTCCGCGGATGTCCCCGTACCGAACTGGCTGGACGCGCTGACCGAGCGCCTCGATGGGGTTAAGGTCGGACTCGTGACCAACTTCATGGAGCTCACACTCGCCCCCGAGATCCACACGGCCGTCGAGCGTGCCGTCGGGGTGCTCGCCGAGGCCGGCGCTGAGGTCCGCGAGATCGCCATGCCAGAGTTGGAGCGCGACGCCGTCGACCCTGTTATGCAGATCCTGCTGCCCGAGGCTACGCACCTCCACCAGGCGTGGCTCCACGAGCGGCACGCCGACTACTCGCACACGGTGCTTGAGCGGCTGCGCGCCGGGCGGGAGGTCTCCGCGGTCGCGTACTTCGGGGCGAGGGACGCTTGCGCCCGCCTCCGGGATCAGGTCAACGAGGTCCAGAGGAATGTCGATCTCCTGGTCCTGCCTACTATGCCAGTCGTCGCAACGCCCCTGGATGAGACAACCGTAGAGATTAAGCCGGACGAGGAAGGTCTCACCGCGCTCAACCGGATGGTTGCGCCGTTTAACCTGACGGGCCAGCCCGCGCTGTCACTTCCGTGCGGCTTTACCCGAGACGGTCTCCCGATCGGACTGCAGCTCGTGGCAAGGCACTTTGAGGAGGGGACCACGCTGAGGGTTGGGCATGCGTTCCAGCTCCGGACGGATCACCACCGACAGCGCCCGTCCATTGCACATGGTTGACGAGGGGCACGCGAGCGCTCGTGACCTCCTGCCGAAAACCAGTCTACGGACGATGGGAGTCCGCGACGGGCGACCTGCACCTCGGGGAGGACTCGTTTTCCGGGGGCACACCGACAGCCCACTGGGGCTGTGGGTATTCGAGTGCTACAAGGTCTACCGCTTTAG
>JAUJMG010000245.1 GCA_030446955.1 Thermomicrobiales bacterium | reverse complement strand
CGATGCGGAATCTCCATCAAGACTGCTTTGATGTCCTCGTGGTCGTCTTATTCAACCAGGTCTTCGAAGTCGAGGAGATGTGGAGCCTCCCGATCGACCTGGTACGCGAGCATGCCGACTTCAAGGAGCACGTCAATGCCCATATTCTTCATGCCCGAGGAGCCGTCTTAGCCGATCCGCGCGCGAAGCGACTCGTATGATGCAGCCGGTCCCGAAGTCCCAAGCTGTGATGCCCCTCGTCTCTCCCTACACCGGCGCCCGGTCCTGGGGTTCGTACCCCAACACCTCCCGGGTATGGCTCAGATCCCAGAACTGGCGGGGGTTGTCCGAGATGCCGTAGACCACTGCCCAGCGGACATCATCCGCGTCGAGGCAGCACCCGATGAGGTGGGCACAGTCCCGCCGGCTCAGCCAGACTGCCCGCATCCGCGCTCGCCGCTGCTCCTCAGTTTGCAGATCCAGTAACGCTGGGGAGGAGACCAGGACTTCCGGCGCGATCGGGTCGTCGCCAGCCCGCACCGCCCCGATCCGCAGGCAGAAGACGCGCAGCCCGTGCCGCTCCTGGTAATAGCGGCCCAGCGCTTCCCCATAGACCTTGGAGACGCCGTAGAGGGAATCGGGGCGGACCTCCACCGTGTGGTCGTAGACGCGCGGGTCGTCCAGGTCGTAGAGCTCGGGGGCGCCGTCCAGCTCGTACATGCCGATGGTGTGGTTGGAGGAGGCGAAGACGACCGCGCCCAACCCTGCCCGTCGCGCCGCCTCGTAGACGTTGTAGGTGCCGATCAGGTTGTTCGGCAAGATCTTCTCCCAGGGCGTCTCCACCGCCGGCGAGGCCGCCAGGTGGACCACCGCGTCCACCCCTTCAAACGCGGGCAGGATCGCCTCCAGGTCGGCGATGTTCGCCACGTGGGAGGGGAACTCCTGCGGCGTCAGCGTCAGGGAGCGCAGATCGTAACGCTCCCCCAAGTGCTCCCGCACCGCCGCCCCGATCGTTCCCTCCGCCCCCGTGACCAGCACCCGCTTCTTGCCGTCCATCTCGCTCCGCCTCCCCAACTCCCGCGCTGCCGCCCGCCCGGGCCAGCGCCAAAGGCGCCTCGCGCCCCGTGTCTCCGAACCCGATTCTGCAAGGGGTCCCGTAGGCCGGGCTCGACCTGTCCCGGCTGGCCCGCCACCGTTCCGCCCAATGCGCCGGCCACCGTGCCGGCAACTGCTCAGGCCGAGATCCTAGACCGGGTGGTCCCAGGTCTCGCGCTCAGCCGGCGTCGGCCATCGGCATCGGCACCGCCTCCCGCTCGGTCTCGCCCCGGTCGGGCGCGGCAAGGTGAGCCGCGTCGTTGAAGGTCACCAGGGTCCAGCGCGCCGGCCGACCGTCTTCGGCGGGCTCGTGGCACCAATGGGTGATGCTGGTGTTCTGGGGCGCGAACGAGACCTGGCCCGCGGTGTGATCGAGACCGAAGGCGTGGTAGAACGCCCCCGAAAGGACGCCGCCGTGGCAGACGACCACGACCGTCTGATCCGGATGCCGTGTCACCAGGCCCGCGAGTGCCCCGCTCACCCGACGCAGGAACGTCGCCAGGCTCTCGCCGCCCGGCGAGAAGGGCCGGAAAGGATCCCCGCCGGCCAGAAATTCGCGCCCGCCGAAGCGCTCCTCCCACTCCGCGACTGTCAGGCCGTCGGCCTCGCCCGGGCGCAGCTCGTGCCACTCGTCGTCTCCTACGGCCGGGAGCCCAAGCGCTTTCTCGACGTAGGCGGCGGTCTCCCGCGCCCGCGGCATAGTGCTGGTGTAGAGCGCGTCGGCGCGGAGCCCCTCGCGTCGCAGTCGCTCCTGCAAGCGCCCGGCCTGCTCGCGGCCCCGCTCGGTCAGGCCCGGATCACCACTCATCCCGCCGATGATCGGCTCGACGTTCGCCACCGCTTCGCCGTGCCGGATCAGGTACAGATCGGTCGCCACGCCGCACCCCCACACGCGTCCCACGCGACGCCGCCCGTCGCGCCAGATCCCAAGTTTCGACTCACCCCTGTGCTCAGATCGTTCGCCTGATGGCACGCGTTCTGCCATGCTTACGCGGCCGGCGAACACCGGCGGCGCTTTCACCTGCCCATACTGAGATGTCGATCCGCGTCGCGCGCTCACCGTCGGGCTGCGCGAACAGCGACGGTACTCGACGGTGAGGTCATGCACAAACGGTCACCACACCGCTTCACCTCTGTCTCCTCAGCCCCCGTCCGGCGCCCCGATGTCGAACCATGGCCGAGAGCGAGGGTGACGGCATCTCGTGGGCGCGGCTCCGCGGCCCTCGTCGCGGAAGCGCCGGTCGCGTCCGGCTGGAGCACCACCGCTGCCAACCGCGCGGTGCTGCTCGCCTGCGTCCTGCTCTTCACCAGCCTGCTGGCCCTGACCTGCGCCTCGGTCCGCCTGCGCGACGGCGCCCCGAACAGCCCCGTCATGCAGCCCTCCGCCTGGAACGTGCCCCCGCTGCGCGCGCTCCCCGGCGATACCATGGTCGATGTCGATGCGTTCCGGCGAATGGCCCTCAACGCGCGGCTGTTCCACGACGCGGTCCCGCGGTTCATCGCGCTCCGGATCGGCTACTATGCGCTTCTCGCCTGGAGCTGCGTCACGCTGCTCTGGGTCATCTACCTCTGGACCGTCTGGCGCGTCCGCAACCGCCGGATCAGCACCCGCGTGGTGGCGTGCGGCGGGGTGGCTCTCGCCGTGATCGCCTTCAGCGTGCCCCCGGTCTTTTCCACCGATAGTTTCTCCTACGCGATGTTCGGCCGCTTGGCCGCCGTCTACGGCGCCAACCCCTACGCAACCACCCCGGCATCCACCGCCCCGGCCGACCCGCTGATGACCTACGTCTACTGGCGCGACATCCCCTCACCGTACGGACCGCTCTGGACCCTGCTCTCCCAGTTCACCGCCGCCGACAAGCACGCGACCCCGCTCGAGCTGGCGCTGCGCTTCAAGCTGATCGGGCTCGTCGCAACCCTGCTCAACGGCTGGCTGATCTACCGGCTGGTCCGTTACCGCTGGCCAGACCGCGCCGCCTGGGCCTACCTCGCCTACGCTTGGAACCCGCTGGTGCTGGTCGAGGGCATCGTCGCCGCCCACAACGACGCCCTGATCCTGACCGTTGTCCTGATCGGCGCCCACCTGCTCTACCGCGCCCGCTCTGAGCTGGCCATTGCCGCCCTGACCGTCTCCGGGCTGATCAAGTACTCGACCGTCCCCATCGCCGGGATCGCCGCGTTACGCCTCCTGCTGCGCACCCCGCTCCCGCGCCGCTTGCCTACGGTGGCGCGCATCGCTGCCACGTCGGCTGTGCTGATCGTCGCCGCCTTTGTCCCGTTCTGGGCCGGGGCGGCCTCCCTGGCCGGCACCCTCAGCCAACCCGGGCAGGGCGTGAACAACGCCCTGCTCCTCTCCGTCGCCTGGGGAGCCTCGGCTCTCACCAACGGATTCGTGCGGATCGAAGGCGGCACCGCCCTCACGCTGCTCGCCGGCCTGCTCTTCGGAGCCTGGCAGATCGCCTCCCTCTGGCGGCAACGAGCCCGCGCCGGTTCCTGGGCCGTCCACGACGAGCTGGCCGATTGGAGCGCGACACTGGCGATGCTGCTCCTCGTCTTCCCGCGCGTCTACACCTGGTACTTCGTGGTCCCGCTCGGCCTCGCGCTCGCGGCCGGCCCGAAGCACCGACGCGCCTTCGCCCGGGTCCTCGTCCTCTCCATGCTCTCCTACTCTTCCTATTTCTCGTAGCCAACCCGCGGACCGGCGACGTCCCACCCGCGTGGCGAGCGCCACCGTCCGCCGCCCCGATCGCGCTTCGGATCCCGGCGGATTCGGTCTTGCGACGATAATGACCCCAGAGCGGGTGAGGCGGGACACGCTCCCCGAGGAGGAGGCGCGGGTTGAAGATCACGCTGCGGGTGCTGCGCTACCTGGGGCCGTACCGCTGGTTGGTGGTCGCCACCTACGTTGCCCTCTTCACCGCTCTCGGGCTCCAGCTCACCATCCCGTGGGTGCTCGCAGCAGTCGTGGATCGCGGCCTCGTCGACGGCAACCGTGGCTATCTCTGGCGCGGCGCCTTAGCAATCGTCGGCCTTGCCGCCCTCCAGGGCGCCTTCACCTATGCGCGGGCCTACCTGGTCCAGCGCCTTGCCGAGCAGGTGGGGCACGACCTGCGAAGGGACCTCTACGCCCACCTCCAGACCCTGCCCTTCGCCTTCTACGACCGGGCCCAGACCGGGCAACTGATGTCCCGCGCCACCGACGACATCAACAACATCCGGGGCGCCCTGATGATGGGCCTGCGCGCGCTGGTCCTCGCCGTTGCCACCCTGATCGCCGTCACGATCATCCTCTTTCGCCTCGACGCGCTGCTGGCGGCAGTTGCCCTCTCGACGATGCCCCTGCTGGTCTGGTGGTCGGCCCGGTTCGGCATCGGGGTCCGGCCCTTCTTCTCCCGGGTCCAGGAGCAGTTCGGGGCGATGACCTCGACGCTGCAGGAGAACGTCGCCGGCGGCCGGGTCGTGCGCGCCTTTGCCCAGGAAGCCCAGGAGAGCGCCCGCTTCGAGCGGGAACTGGACGAACTCTTCGGTCGCAACATCGCTGCGGCCCGCCGCTGGTCGCTCGCCTACCCCCTGATGCTCCTCTTCTCGGGGCTCGGCCTCGCCGGGGTGCTTTGGCTCGGCGGCTACCGTGTCCTCACCGGCGCCCTCTCGATCGGCACCCTGGTCGCCTTCAACCGCTACCTGGTGTTGCTCAACGAGCCGGCCCGCTGGATGGGCTTCGTCGTCAGCCGGATCGCCCGCGCCGTCGCCTCCGCCCGGCGCATCTTCGAGATCCTGGACACCAAACCCGCCGTCGCTGATCGCCCCGGCGCAATCGCCCTCCCGAACATGCGCGGCGAGGTCGCCTTCGAGGGGGTCAGCTTCACCTACCCCGGCGCCAAGCGCCCCGCCCTCGAAGATGTCTCCTTCGTTGCCCGTCCAGGCGAAACGGTGGCCCTGCTCGGCCCGACCGGCGCCGGCAAAACCACCCTGGTCAACCTCCTGCCCCGATTCTACGACGTTTCCGCCGGACGGATCCTGATCGACGGCCACGACGTGCGAGACCTGGAACTTACCTCCCTCCGAGCCCAGATCGGCTCGGTCCTCCAGGAGACCTTTCTCTTCGGCCTCACGGTGCGGGAGAACATCGCCTATGGCCGCCCGGACGCCCCGTTCGAGGCGGTCGTCGCCGCGGCGAAGGCCGCCCGCGCCGACGACTTCATCCGCGCCATGCCGGAGGGCTACGACACGATCCTCGGTGAGCGTGGAGTGACTCTCTCAGGTGGCCAGAAGCAGCGGGTCGCCATCGCCCGTGCCCTGCTCCTCGACCCCGCCATCCTAGTCCTCGACGACGCCACCTCCAGCGTCGACACGGAGACGGAGTCGGAGATTCAGGCTGCGATGCAGACCCTGATGGAAGGCCGGACCAGCTTCGTGATCGCCCAGCGCCTCTCCTCGGTCCGCGATGCCGACCAGATCCTCGTCTTGCAGGGCGGACGGATCGTGGAGCGGGGCACCCACATCCAGCTTCTCCAACGCGACGGTTTCTACCGCGAGCTGCACGACCTCCAGATCCGCCATAGGGCCGACACCGCCGCCGTCGCGCCCGCCGACGATCTCGCGCCTACCCTCGGCTCGTGACCCACTCCCGACACCGCCCCTCCACCGCCCGCACCTTCGGGACCGCATCACTCATGCAGGATTCAGCGCCATGATGCTCCACCACGACCCGGACGATCTCCTCGGCAAGGCCTACGACGGCCGGATCGCCCGGCGGCTGCTCGGCTTCGTCGCCCCCTACCGGCACCGGGTTCTCCTGACGATCCTCGCGATCGTGGTCGCCACGGGCAGCGATCTCCTGCTGCCCTGGCTCTTCGGCCGCGGCGTGGACGTGGTCCGCGACGGCGGGAGGCTGCGGACGCTGAACCTGCTCGGGGCCGCGTTCGTTCTGGCCCTCGTGGTCCGGTTCCTGGCGAGTTGGTCGGAGTTCTACCTCACCGCCTGGCTCGGCAACCGGGTTGTCTTCGATCTCCGCAACACGATGTTCCGCCACCTCCAGACCCTGAGTACGAGCTACATCGACAAGCGCGGCGTCGGGGCGATCATGACCCGGATCCAGAACGACGTCGGCGTCATCAACGAGCTCTTCGCCGACGGCGTCGCCGGGATCGTCGCCAACGCGCTGATCCTGGCCGGCATCGTCGTCGTGATGCTGATCACCGACTGGCGCCTGGCGCTGCTCTCCTTCCTGGTGCTCCCGATCATGGCCGCAGTGATGGTCCGCTGGCGCCGCCGCGCCGTGGAGACCTACCGCGCCACCCGCCGCACCATCGGCGTCGTCAACGCGGACCTTGC
>JAUJMG010000244.1 GCA_030446955.1 Thermomicrobiales bacterium | reverse complement strand
GGTGGACGCCCAGGTGCGGTGTGGGCACAATCCGGCATGGATTGTGCAGGCCGATCTCTCGCGCACGCTAGCGGTGGCTGCCAGCGACTGGATCCGGCTGCGCACCTCATCATCGGGAATGCCAGGCACCTCTGAAATCTGGCGAGCGAAGGAGTAGAACACCGTGTTCATGGCACACCGAGGCCGAGCGACGGGCATCATTGGCGTTGTGATGCTTCTGGGCTTCCTGGTTGCAGCGATGACGGTAGCGGGAGGCACGCAGCCGCAAGCCGCGTGGGGAGCGCAAGCCGTCACCCCAATCTCGGCCCAGGAGGAGATGGACGCGGCGGATGTGGTCGAGCGTGTGTCGCCCGCCGTGGTAACCGTGATCAACGAGCAGCAGAACGGCCAGTTGGGCGGCGGTGCCGAGGAGGCCGGTCGTGGCACCGGGTTCATCATCGACGACCAGGGACACATCGTCACCAACTGGCACGTGGTCGACGGTGGCGACCAGTTCGAGGTCATCTTCGCCGACGGCGAGAGTCGTGAGGCGACCCTGGTCGGCTCGGACCAGATCAGCGATCTGGCGGTGGTCCAGATCGACGGCGATGTCCCGGTGATTGTCGGCCTGGGTGATTCCGACCAGCTCCGCCCTGGCCAAACCGTGCTGGCCATTGGGTCGCCGTTGGGCACCTTCACCACCACTGTAACTGAGGGCATCGTCAGCGCGATCGGACGCACCTTTCCATTGGAGCTGGCGGCGAGCAGCTTCTACACGAACCTGATCCAGCATGACGCGGCGATCAACCCGGGGAACTCCGGCGGCCCACTCTTCAACTTGGCGGGTGAGGTGGTTGGGGTTAACACCCTCGGCATCCCGGTGGGGCCGGAGGGCCAGCCGGTTCAGGGCCTGTTCTTTGCGATCCCTTCCAACACCGTCAAGCGGATCGCCTCGGAGTTAATCGAGGACGGGCAGGTTGCCTACCCGTACCTCGGCATCGAGGGTCCACTGCCGCTCAATGAGCAGATCGCCAGCGAGATCGATCTGCCGGTGGACCACGGGGTCTACGTCCAGGAGATAGCTCCCGGCGGCCCCGCCGCGGAGGCGGGCTTGGAGGCCGGTGACGTCATCCTGGCTCTCGATGACCAAGAGATCAACGCTGAAAATTCGCTGATCGAGGTGCTCTTCTCCCACGAGCCGGGCGAGACGGTCACCGCTCGGGTGCAGCGGGGCGATGAGGAACTGACGCTCGACATCACCCTCGGTGAGCGCCCGAACCAGCCGTCCTAGTCGCGTTACGGACCGGCCCGATGCTCGCTCGAGCGCACGGAGGGAGCGGGCTCCGGAAGGAATGAGGCCCTACTCCCCGATGCGGTCATAAATCCGGAGCAGGTGTTTCTCGAAGATGGAACCGGGCGTCCCGCTGGGGCGCCCGGTTCATTAGAGCGTGTTGCAAAACCTGGCCGGCGCCCCTCGAGCTGGGGGCGCCGGCCGGCCGACGATGTGCTCGAAGGGCGCGCAACATCGAGCGAACCGCACGCGCGTCGGCGAAGGAGATTCGCGGGAACCGCGGGAGGATCACCGTCGTGGCCCTCGACGACCTGGATCGCGCCTACGCCCTCGATCTCCTGCGCCGCCAGGACGCCCTCCAGGCCGAGGCCCGCCGGGACGTCGCAGAGCTCGACCTTGTCACGCTCCTTTCCCGGGCGGGGCGGGTCGAGCAGGTGGGCAGCTCGGTGTCCGGCCTGATGGTCTGGCGCGATCTCGACTTCAGCGTCCTGTGCCGGGATCTCACCTTGGAGCGGGCGTTTCAGGCTATGCGCCCGCTGCTGACGCACCCGAGCGTCGGCCGGCTCGACTACCGCAACGAGACGGGGCACCGCGCTCCTCCCGAGTTGCGGGGCGACCAGCGGTACTACTTCGTCACCTCCTACGAAACGGCGACCGGCGACGACGCGTGGAAGATCGACGTCTCGTTCTGGCTCTCCGACGCCCCGCGCGACCACCTTCCCTACATCGAGCGCATCAGGGAGCAGCTCACCGCCGAGACGAGGTTGGCGATCCTCTGGATCAAGGACGTCTGGCGGCGCCTGCCCACCTACCCCGATCAGGTGAGCGGCTTCGACGTGTACGAGGCGGTGCTCCGCCACGGCGTGCGGACCCCTGACCAGTTCGACGCCTACCTGCAGAAGCGGGGGCTGCCGGGACGGTCGGGGGGCGGCAGCGCAGCAAGGTGAGGACCGGTCGGCCTGCCTCTCGCCGGCCTGGCCGTCCCGTCTCCACGAACCGACGCCGCGGCTTTGCAACATGCTCTTACCTTGCTGTCCATGGCGACGATGACTCACCGGCAACTGGCTCGAAACCGAGTGGGGTGGCCGGGCGTTGTGGAAGACGGGAGCGAACACCGGCGGCAGGTGGCGGGGCGCGGCCGGGGTGATGCGATTGACGGGAGGTATCGGCCCTCCGTATGATCGAGGCATCCATCTCCCTCCTCCCCGCCGCGCACCGACTCAGTACAGGAGCGCGACGCGATGTCGCTGGTTCGTGAGCAAATGCCTCCAGAGTCCTTCTCGGCGGCGCCCACCCATCTTTCTCCCCCGACGCTTGTCGAGGGCTCGCTGGACGATGCCCTCGGGTCGGACCTGCCGCTCGCTCCCGCGCCACTGATCGGGCGGGACAACGACGTTGCCGCGGTGGTCGAAACCCTGCGGCGCCCCGATGTTCGCTTGCTCACCCTCACTGGGCCTGGAGGAGTGGGGAAGACCCGCCTGGCGATTCAAGTGGCGGCGGACCTGCGCGCTGGGTTCGCGGACGGCGTCGGATTCGTCTCGCTAGCCGTGCTGCGCGATCCTCGCCTGGTCGCGCCGACCATGGCACGCGCCCTCCGGGTACGCGAGGAAGGGAGCCGGCCCACCAAGGCCACGCTACAAGATGCCCTCCGTGGGCGCCGCCTCCTGCTCGTCCTGGACAACTTCGAGCAGGTGGCGGGTGCGGCGCCGCTGGTTGCGGACCTGCTGGCTGCGTGCCCCGGTCTCAAGGTGCTCGTCACGAGCCGATCACCCCTCCACATCCGGGCGGAGCATGAGTTTCCGCTCGCTCCGCTGGAGGTGCCGTCTCCGCGCGATAACGTCGTCCGTGACGCCGTCGCGGGCTGCGCCGCGGTGGCCCTCTTCGTTGACCGGGCAAGGGCGGCCGAGCCGAGCTTTGCCCTCACCGACGCCAACGCCGCCGCCGTGGTCGAGATTTGCCGCCGTCTGGATGGGCTGCCCCTCGCGATCGAGCTCGCCGCCGCCTGGTGCCGGCTGCTGTCGCCCCAGGCCCTCCTCGCGCGGTTAGAGCGGCGGTTCAAGCTCCTCACCGGCGGCCCGCGGGATCTCCCAGTCCGCCAGCAGACCCTGCACGATACGGTTGCCTGGAGCTACGATCTGCTTCGGCCAGAGGAGCAAATCGTCTTCCGCCGCCTCGCGGTCTTCGCCGGTGGCTGTACCCTCGATGCGGCCGAATGGGTGATTGGCGATGGCTTGCGAGTGATGGAACGGGACACCGCTTCCCTGTCCAACACCCAGCACCCAGCACCCGGCACTCCGGCCCTTTCCGTTGATGTTCTTGAGTCGGTCTCGGCGCTGGTCGATCAGAGCCTGCTCCGGCAGGATGTCGGCGCCGACGGTGAGTCCCGCTACGCGATGCTCCAGAGCGTGCGCGAGTTCGGCCTGGATCGGCTGGAGGAGGCCGGAGAGCGGGACGGGACACGGCGATCCTTGGCAACTTGGTGCCTGGATCTGGCAGAGGCCGCCGAGCCAGAGTTGACCGGGCCAGAGCAGGGCCGGTGGCTGGACCGGCTGGAAGCCGAGCATGACAACTTGCTGGCGGCGTTGACTTGGGCGAGTTCGATGCCGCCCGCCACGGGTGGCGTGGACTCAACTCCCGAACCTTCTCCCTCCCGGGCTGAGTTGGGGCTGCGGCTCGCGGCGGCGCTCTGGCGCTTCTGGGTCGCGCGCGGGTACCTGAACGCGGGGTCCGATCGGTTGGATCGGGCGCTGGCGGTTGCGGATGGCGCGAGCGCCGCTGCCCGTGCGAAGGCGCACCAGCACCGTGGCAACCTTGCCATCGACCAGGGTGACTACGCGCGCGCCAGGGATCATTACGCCGCCAGCCTCAAGCTCCGCCGGGCGATGGACGACCGGCTCGGCATTGCCACGTCGCTGAACGGTCTCGGGCTGCTGGCCGGCTACGCCGGCGACTACGCCGGGGCCCGCGCCCTCCACGAGGAAGCCCTTGCGCTGCGCCGCGACCTGGGGGACCGGCAGGGGCTCGGCAACTCCCTGAGCAACCTTGGCAACATCGCCAGCAACGAGGGCAACGACGACCAGGCGCGGGCGCTGCACGAGGAAGCCCTTGCCGTTCGGGCCGCCCTGGGTGATCCCGGTGGTGTTGCCTACTCCCATCTCAACCTCGGTGACGTGGCCCGCTGCATGGGCGATCCGGTCACCGCCCGCTCCCGCGCGGAGGAGAGCCTGACGCTCTTCCGGCAGGTCGGAGACAAGCTAGGCGTCGGTTACGCACTCGCCCTGCTGGGCTGGCTGGCGCAGGAGGATGGGGCGCTGCAGGAGGCCGGGGAACGATTTGTCGGGGCTCTGGTGCTCCGCCGGGAGCTGGGCGACCGCCGTGGCCTCGCCGAGTGCCTGGAAGGTTTGGCGGGGACCTCAGTTGCGGCTGGACTGGCGGCGTCCGGCGCTCGGCTCTTCGGGGCAGCGGAAGCGCTGCGGGAGGCCATCGGAGCGGCGGTGCCACCACGGGATCGCGATCGCTACGCCGAGCAGGTGGAGGCTGCGCGGACTTCGCTAGGTCCGAATGCGTTCGCCGCCGCCTGGACCGTTGGTCGCGCCCTATCCCTCGATGACGCCCTCTCGGAGGCCGTTGCCGTCCCCGCGAGCATCGCCGAGAAGACGCCGCCGGCTCTGTCCGTCAAGCCGGTTGTGCTGCCCTCGGCGTCTGAACTGCCGGACGGGCTGAGCAGCCGTGAGGTGGAGGTCCTGCGGCTGCTCGCGGCGGGACTGACGAATGCGCAGATCGGGGAGCGCCTCTTTATCAGCCCGCGCACGGTTAACGCTCACCTCTACCGCATCTACAACAAGCTCGACCTCGCCTCCCGCAGTGCTGCCATACGCTACGTCTTCGACCATGGACTCGCCTAGACCGAGCGGCGGCCGCGGTTTCGCTTCCTCTCCCCGAGTGCTTGGAACCCCGGGACAGCACCGGGCGGGGGCCTGCCGTGCTCATCGTCCTGAGCTACGCCGCAAACGTCATGCGGTCGTCTCGGCACGCGCTCCCTCGGACGTCACTCGCCACCAAGCCTCGCTGAAGCGGCGGACGGCGGCCTCGTCCACCTCGACGCCGAGACCGGGGCGGTCCGGGAGGACGATCCGGTCCCGGTCGTAGCGGGAGGCGAGGTCGCCGATGTCGGCCGCGAGCATCAGCGGGCCGCCCATCTCGACCGTGCGGACGTTGGTGAGGGCGAGGGCAAGGTGCAGCCCCGCCGCGGAGGCGATCGAGCTTTCCACCATCGTGCCGACCTGGGCAGCCACCCCGGCCGTCTCGGCGATCGCATTCAGCTTCAGCGCGTTGACCAGCCCGCCACACTTCATCAGTTTGATGTTGACCAGATCCGCCGCGCGCAGCCCGACGATCCGCAGCATCTCCCGGGGGCCGTGGCACCCCTCGTCCACCATCACGGTTTGCCCCGTTTGGCGGCGGACCTCTGCCAGGCCCTCCAGATCCCACCAGAGCACGGGCTGCTCGACATAGGCGGGTCTGCTCGGCGCCAGCTCCCGCATCGTGGCAATCGCGACCCCGGCTGTTCGCCAACCCTGGTTGACATCCACCTTGATCGCCACGTCCGGCCCGACCGCTTCCCGCACCGCCGCCAAGCGCCGCACGTCCAGCCGTGGGTCCGCGGAGTCCCCCACCTTGACCTTCACCGTCGCGAACCCGTCTTCGACGTGACGGGCGGCGGCGCCGGCCATCGCGGCCGGCTCGCCCATGCTGACCACGCGGGAGATGGTCAGGGCTGGCTTGCTCCGCCCGCCCAGCAGGGCCCAGATCGGCACCCCGACCGCGCGCCCAACCAGATCATGCAGGGCGATATCCAGCGCGGCCTTGGCGGCGGGCACGCCCTCCACCCGGGCGTCGAGGGCGTGGATCACCGCTTCCCGGTCTCGCGCGTCCCGCCCGATGAGGAGGGGGGCCAGGTCCTGGCGCAGCGTCTCGGCGGTGCCGGCGTAGGTCTCGCCGGTCACGTTCGGGTCCGGCGTCGCCTCGCCCCAACCGACGGCGCCGTCCGCCGTCGTCACGCGGATCAGCACGGTCGGCACGTCCGGGTAGGTGGCGTAGGCGATCGCAAACGGCTCACGCAGGGGCAGCCGGACGGGACTCACCTCG
>JAUJMG010000243.1 GCA_030446955.1 Thermomicrobiales bacterium | reverse complement strand
AACCCGGACGTGATCGCGGCGTACCTGGGCGAGAAGTACCGGCCGCAGGACGGGGAGACCGCTTGATGCTGCTGGAGGCGAGCCACCTCAGCGCGACCTATGCCGGGGTTCCCGCGCTCCACGACGTCAGCTTCGGGATCGAGCAGGGGCAGATCGTTGCCTTAATAGGCTCCAACGGGGCCGGCAAGACGACCACCCTTCGAACTATTTCCGGCTTGCTGCGGCCCGAGCGGGGGGAGATCCGGTTTCGGGGCGTGCGCCTGGATCGGGAGCCGGCGCACCTGATCGCGGAGATGGGGATCGCCCACGTGCCGGAGGGACGCAAGCTCTTCAGCCGCCTGACCGTGCGCCAGAACTTGCTCGTCGGCTCCTACACGAAGCAGGCCCGGGCGCGCGAACAGGAGGCGATGGAAAGGGCGTTCGCGATCTTTCCGCGGCTGCGGGAGCGGGCCGATCAGCGGGCCGGGACGCTCTCCGGCGGCGAGCAGCAGATGGTGGCGATCGCCCGCGGGCTGATGCTCCAGCCGACGCTGCTGATGCTGGACGAGCCCTCGCTCGGGATCGCGCCCAAGCTGGTGGACGAGATCTTCGCCACCGTGCGCGAGATCGCCCGCGCCGGCACGACGATCCTGCTGGTCGAGCAGAACGTGCGCGAGTCGCTGGAGCTGGCCGACCACGCCTACGTGCTGCAGACAGGCTCCACCATCACCCACGGCACCGGGGCCGAGTTGCTCGCTTCCGATCTGGTCCGGCGCGCCTACTTGGGTATCTAATGGGGACAATCTGGGGGCGTTGTCCGCCCAGAGGGCGCGTTAATGGTGGTTGGTCAGGTAGGGGCGAGGTGGACCTGGCGTGGAGCCTGGTTGGCGGCCGAGAAGGCGACGCATGCGTCGCCCCTACCGGGGATGGATCCTGGCGACTGAGGGCTGACGAATCGCTCAGGCGGTCGGGATGAGCGGGGTCGGTCGCGCCGGGCATAGCGAAGGTCATAACGGAGACGTGGTGGCCGGCAGGCCGAGCGATGGGTATGGGGAGGAGCGCCGGTGACCGAGGGGCATGCGATCGATCTCAACAGCGACCTGGGGGAGGGTTTTGGCGCGTACCGGATCGGGCCGGATGAAGAGCTGTTCGGCTTGATCTCCAGCGCCAACGTCGCCTGCGGGTTCCACGGCGGCG
The DNA here is from genome assembly GCA_030446955.1 of Thermomicrobiales bacterium. Lineage (GTDB taxonomy): Bacteria > Chloroflexota > Chloroflexia > Thermomicrobiales > UBA6265 > LC2-1. Next base: position 5,257 of record JAUJMG010000243.1, on the reverse strand, counting down.
ACCCGCGGGTGATGGAGCGGACCGTGGCCGCCGCGAAGGCGCACGGGGTCGCGGTCGGCGCCCACCCCGGGTTTCTCGATCTGGTCGGGTTTGGCCGCCGGGCGATGGCGGCCACCTCGGACGAGGTCCGGACGGATGTTCTGTACCAACTCGGGGCGCTCGACGCCTTCTGCCGGACGGGGGGGGCGCCGCTCCGGTACGTTAAGCCGCACGGGGCTCTCTACAACGTCGCCGTCAAGCAGCCGCCGATCGCGGAGGCAATCGCTTCGGCGGTGCGGGCCTACGACCCGGATTTGATCCTGCTAGCGCAGCCCGGTACAGCCTTGATCGCGGCCGGGGAAGCGGCGGGGCTGCCGACGGCGCGGGAGGGGTTTGCGGACCGGGCCTACAACGCCGACGGCACCCTGGTCTCCCGCCTGATCCCCGGCGCGCTGATCACCGACCCAGAGGAAGCGGCCGACCGGATGCTCCGGCTGGTCACGGAGGGGCGGCTGCTGACGCTCGATGGACAGGATCTGGAACTGACCGTCGACTCTATCTGCACCCACTCCGACACGCCCGGCTCGGTCGCCATCGTCCAGGCGGTGCGGCGGCGCCTGGAGGGGGCGGGTGTCGCGATCCGTCCCTTCGGCGCCCAGTGAGCGGATCTCCCGGTTCCCCGGAGATCGGTCCGCCGGACTGGCCGCGGATCCAGCGGCTGGGCGATGCCACGCTGCGGGTGGAACTTGCGGCGGAGGCCGGACCGGAGGCGACGGCCCGGGTCGTCGGGCTCACGGCGGCGTTGGACGAGGCGTCCCCGCCGGGGCTGCTCGATCTGATCCCAGCCTATACCGTGCTGCTGGTCGTCTTCGACCCAGCCCTCGCCGATCCCGACGCTTTGGAAGAGCTGATCTACCGGCAGGCGGCGGAGCTGGCCCACCGACCGGTCGCTGAGCCGCGCCGGGTGAGGCTCCCGGTTGCCTACGGCGGCGAGTTCGGTCCTGACCTGGGGGATGTCGCCGCCCACGCCGGTCTGGCGCCGGATGAGGTGGTGGCGCTCCACGCGGGCACGGCCTATCTGGTGGCGTGCCTGGGCTTCGCTCCGGGGTTTCCGTTTCTGATGGGATTGCCACCGGAGCTGGCAGTTCCCCGCCTGCCGTCGCCGCGCACCCGCACGCCTGTTGGCTCCGTCGCCATCGGCGGCGTCCAGACGGGTGTCTATCCGCTGGACACGCCGGGAGGGTGGCGCGTGATCGGGCGGACGCCGGTGCCGCTCTTCGACCTCGCCGACCCCGATCCGTTCCTGCTCCGGGCCGGCGACCGGCTCTCCTTCGCCCCAATCTCGCCGGAGACCTACGCCGAGATCGGGGGGAGTCCCGACAAGCGCGCTTACGTCGAGGGGCTCGCGGCTCCCGGCCGGGACGGGCAGCCGGGAGGTGACGCTGGCACCCCGGCGGATGCTGTGGGCGGGGATGAGCGCGTCGTCGATAGCGGGCAGGGGGAGGTGCGCGTCCTGGAGTCGGGCCTACTCACGACGGTGCAGGACCTCGGCCGGCCGGGGCTGGGCCGCTTTGGCGTCACGACGGGCGGCGCGGTCGATCGGGCGGCGCTGATCCTCGGCAACCGGCTCGTCGGCAACCCGCCGGGGGCCGCCGGACTGGAGATCACCCTGACCGGTCCGCGCCTCCGATTTGCGGAGGCGGCGGTGGTGGCCGTCACCGGAGCCGATCTCGGCGCAGCCCTGGACGGCACGCCAATTCCGCGCTGGGAGCCGACCCTGGTGGCCGCGGGCGGGGAGATCGCGTTCTCTGGAGGGAACGGCAGGGGCGTTCGCGCGTATCTCTGCATCGCGGGGGGGATCGATGTTCCCTCCGTGCTGGGCAGCCGGAGTGCGGATCTCACCGGACGGTTCGGGGGCGTCGAGGGCCGGGCCCTCCAAGTGGGGGATGCCCTCCCGCTCGGGAGACCGGCCGCTCCGGCCGACGATTTGGTCCGGCGCCGCTTGGCCGCCGCCCCTCCGGCCCACGAGGCACACGTCGCGCTGCGCTGCACGCTCGGCCCGCAGGAGGATCGGTTCACCCGGGAGGGCATGGAAGCGTTTCTGGGGGCCGGATTCACGGCCTCGACCAAGGCCGACCGGATGGGCGTGCGGCTGACCGGCCCGGTCGTTGCGCTTTCGCGCGGCGCCGACATGCTCTCCGAGGGGATCGCGCCGGGGGCGATCCAGGTGCCGGGGGACGGGCAGCCGATCGCCCTGCTCACGCCGCGCCACACCGTCGGCGGCTATCCGAAGATCGCGACCGTGATCGGTCCCGATTTGGACAAACTGGCGCAGGTCCGGCCGGGCGACACGGTCGCGTTCGCGCCGGTCGACGCGGCTGTCGCGCGGGAGATGGCGCTGGCGTACCACGCTGCCCTCGGCGAGGATGCGGTGACGATGGTGCCACGCCCGATTCCCGGCGGGATGTGCTTGGGGGCAGGAGCCGCAAACGGAGGCGAGATGGGTCAGGACCGGGGGGGAGATTGGGGACCGGCCGGGGTGGTCCGCGTCATCGAGGCGGCGCGGGCGGCTGGGGTGACCGCCTTTCGCCTTGAAGTCGCAGGCGCCGGCCTCAAGCTCGAACTGCGTTTGGGGCGGGACGAGAGCGGACTCTCCTCAGGCTCCCAAGACGATGGTGCGGTTGCGCCGTCTGGAGGCGTGAGCGATCAGGGGCAGGAGCAGGACGGCAACATCATCTCTGCTCCGATGCTCGGTGTTTTCTACCGGCGGCCTGGGCCGGATCAGCCGCCGATGGCGGAGACAGGGCAGCCAGTCGAGGCCGGACAGGCCATCGGCTTGATCGAGGTGATGAAGACCTACCACGAGGTGACCGCGGCGCGGGCTGGGGTGCTGGCCGAGTTTCTGGCCGAGGACGGGGCGTTCGTCGAGTACGGCGCCCCGATCGCCCGGCTGCGCGAGGAGAGTTGACCGGGCATTGCCGGCGACCGGGCTGGGAATTCCCGTCGTGGCGTTCCCGGGATGACCCGAGCGACGCGTGCGTCGCCCCTACCAGCGTCTCCCGATCACCCGCAAACCGCTCACTGCCTGACCCAGTGGACGCGGTTCGGCCGCGTGCCTTTGGCGCGAAGAGGGGAGGCCGCCGGTCAGAAACCGACGGCCCCCGCGGTAGCGTCGGGGTGGGGCGTTAGGACGGGGGGGTCGCAGATTCCGGGGTTCCCGCCCCTGCCTCGTCGACGGTGAAGACGGCGATCATCCCCATCATCGCGTGCGGCATGAAGGTCTCAGGGTCCGGTACGAAGCAGAACGCGACGTAGGTGCCGGGCGTGAGGTCGACTTCCGTCCAGGCCGTCGCTCCCGGCGACAGCCACCCAAGTCCGCCAACTTGCTCCAGGTCCGCGAAGGAGGGCCCACCGCCCATAGGCGTGGCCTCTTCCGACTCGCCGGCCATCAACTCCATGATCTGCTCGGCCGTGACCGGCTCCGGTGACCGCGTCAGGAGCAACTCGTGGGCCTGCTGGCCGGTGTTCGTGACCTCCCAGACCTGGCGTCCCGGGGCGACGGGATTCGGGAACTCGAAGTTGAAGTCGAACATGCGGACCGTTCCATTGGCGAGCGGGGTCGCCTCGGGAGTGGCTTCCGGCGTGGCCGCGGCACCAACGACGTCGAACGGCTGGTAGGTGTCCCCGATCACGAGATACCGGCCGGGCGCCAGGTCGACGACCGCTTGGTGGCTCTGCCCGGGAAGGGTCTCGCCCGGGAAGCCGGGGAAGGTCGCGTCGAACAGCCACGCCGGCGGAGCCTCGGACTCCGGCCCGAGGTCGGTCGCGATCTGCTCGTCGGTGACATCCTCCGGTCGGCGGAGCAAGAATCCGTGCCAGGACTCCTTACCGGCGTTGGTCAGGGTGATGAGGGTGCGGCCGGCCGGCACCTGCTCGGGAAGCTGGATGGTCTCCCCGTCGACCTCAACCAGGAGTTCGGGATAGCCCATTCCCGCGAGAAGCGAATCTGATACGGCGGGCGTGGCCTCTTGGGCGATCGCTGGCCCGGCCAGGCTCAGCGCAAGCAGCACGACGACGGACGCCAGCAAGCGACGCATCCCTTCCTCTCCTTGTAACCCGCCGCCCGGCAGTGACCCGGCAGTCGGATCATAGCCGGTTGGAGTGCGAACGCAAGCGGGCCCGCGGCCGGTCGGCCACAGGCCCGCGGAGAAGCAACCGCGAACGCCGGTTCGTTGATCGATCTTAGTAGGCGCCGCCGGCCCGCGTGCCGCCCGAAACGGGGGCGTCGGTGGCGCGCGGGGCCATGAAGCCGAAGTAGGCGGCGGCGAGGGCGGTCAGCGCGTGCAGCCAGATGTCGTTGCCGAAGAGCGGGATGAGATCGAAGGTGGTGTTGATGTTGCCGGCGTCGATGAGACCCATCACCGCCAGGACGCCATAGATGACCGCTAGGCCGCGGCTGTAGTTGCGGGCGTTGGCGTAGGAGCGGTAGGCGAGGATGCCGAGGATGCCGATGGCGAGGTGGACGAGGTGGTGGAGGATGTTTGCCGGGAAGAGGCCGAGCACGTCCCGGTACTGGGCGTCCACGATCAGGTCGGGTGTGGTGCGCTCGGTCCCGAGGGCTGGGATGAAGCCGGCGAGGCCGGCGAGAACGTAGGCGACTCCGACGGCAAGGGCGAAGTAGCGGGTAAGCATACCGCTGATCCTTTCTGGCGCTTGTTACGCCGTGCGACGTAGGAATGGGAAGCTCAGAGATGACAGACGTCGAGCTCATCCACTGAACGGGAAACGCGAGGTGTCGGCCTGGGGCCGAACGATGGTGGCACGGATGCCGAGACGCCTAACAAGGGGCGGCGTCGCTGACCGAATCTCCTGGCTTCGCTTCCTCCTAATCGCGTTCCTGGCGCCTTCCGCAAACGCCGTTAGGGTCTGACGATGAGCCCAGCGGCCTCATCGCAAAGGGCGCACGGGGTGTGCCACGAGCAATGGGAGGTCGCAAAGCTGGTGCTTTGTGTCCGTAGTTCGTGTGTCTTTCAAGTCGCACGGCTATCTGGTGCTTGCCAGAAGAAAGGCTTATCGCTCCTTGGGTCGTGACAGAACGCAGAGTGGATCGTAGCGTGCTGGGGAGGAAGCGAGAGGTTGGGACCCATCTGTCCGAGTGGGAGACGACGTAGATGTCGTTCCTGACCACAGACAAAACAAGAGGCCGGGACGCGCCAGTGGCGCGCCCCCGCCCCCCATTCACCCCACGGGGCGCACGCCTAACTAAGCTGGTCGTAAC